>NZ_DFMZ01000012.1:0-16331 GCF_002375825.1 Aneurinibacillus sp. UBA3580 | reverse complement strand
TATCCTGCTGAACAACCGCCCGGTAATGAAGAAGCTGGCGGAAGATTGGAAACAGATACTAGATCAAATCTCCGAGCTGATTGAAAAAGCGGACGGAAAAGGTATCGAGCGATTCTTCGCAGAGGCTCGTGCTTTCCGTGACGGATTGCCGGAGAAGAAGAAAGGCGCCTTGCAGCCGTACTTTGACCTCTATGTGGACATTCCGGACGAGCCAGGGGTTATTGGTCGTATTACGACTCTTTTGGGTCAGGAAAATATTAGCATTACGAACATTAGCATATTGGAGACGCGCGAAGATATTCTCGGCGTCCTGCGCATTTCATTCCGCAGTCACGAAGATATGGAACAGGCGAGCCGTGTTCTGCAAGAAAAAGGCTACGGCGTATACGAGCGTGAGTAGGAGGTGCTTATAAAATGACGACGATTCAAGGGATAAAGCAAGTGCGGGGAGACATTACGGTCCCCGGTGATAAATCGATTTCACACCGTGCCGTAATGTTCAGCGCGCTCGCCGAAGGGACGACTACGATCGAAGGATTCCTTCCGGGTGCTGATTGTTTGAGTACAATCTCCTGCTTCCGCAAGCTCGGAATCACGATTGAGCAGGAAGGAGACCGGGTACGGGTAGAGGGCAAAGGATGGTATGGCCTGACGGAGCCGTCTGAGATTCTCGATATTGGCAACTCCGGTACCACGATTCGGTTGATGATGGGCATTCTTTCGACTCAGCCGTTTCACAGCGTACTGATTGGCGACGAGTCGATTGCAAGAAGACCGATGAAGCGGGTAACAGGTCCGCTGCGCCGGATGGGCGCAGATATCGCAGGACGGAACAACGGAGAATATACTCCGCTCTCGGTGCGCGGCGGTAAGCTTACAGGCATCGAATACCGATCGCCGGTCAGCAGTGCACAGGTCAAGTCTGCCGTACTGCTCGCCGGTCTTGCGGCGGAAGGAGAGACGACGGTGTATGAGCCGGAGGTATCGCGCGATCATACGGAGCGGATGCTGCGCTCATTCGGCGTAGATGTCGAGTCTTTCAACGGAGGCGTACGCGTGCGCGGTGGGCAGTCTCTGCAATCTCCAGGCCACATCCAGGTACCGGGCGATATTTCCTCGGCGGCATTTCCACTGGTCGCAGCAGTGATCATTCCGGGAAGTCATATTGTCGTGCGGAATGTGGGCGTAAATCCCACCCGCTCCGGCATTATCGATGTATTAAGAGAGATGGGCGCCGATTTGACGCTTGATAACGAGCGGGAAGTAAATGGCGAACCTGTAGCCGATATCGAAGTGAAATATGCCCCGCTCAAGGGCATCGAAATTGGCGGAGCGATCATCCCGCGCCTGATCGATGAAATTCCCGTTATTGCGGTTCTTGCTACACAGGCGGAGGGCACAACCGTTATTAAAGATGCGGCAGAGCTAAAGGTAAAGGAAACCAATCGAATTGATACGATAGTGGCGGAACTCAGCAAGATGGGCGCTCGCATTGAGCCGACTGAGGATGGGATGATTGTCTACGGCAGGACGCCGCTTCGCGGTGCCGTGTGCGACAGCCATGGAGACCATCGTATCGGTATGGCGGCGGCTATAGCAGGTTTGGCGGCTTCCGGTGAAACGATAATACAAAACGCAGATTCGATAAACGTCTCGTTTCCAGGGTTTTTTACAACCTTACGACAAATTAGCGAATAAATCGTTAAAAAATAAAATAAGTCTGAATAAAATATTGACTTTTCATAGAGAGACTATATAATGAAATTCATAGTATGGTTTCTCTCCACTCCTATCCATATATGGGAATTTTCCATACCGCTTCGCGTAACGTGCCGGGGCGGCTTTTTTTTTGTATAGGAATATAGGAAAGTGTAAGCGAGGAAAAACGCCCGCGAGTTTTTCTTACTCTTTTCCATCAAAAAATCTTTCAATCTACGATAAAAGCGAAGCGAACCCGGAAATGACTTGAATCATTCCGGGTTCATCGTTTTTTAACAGTGAACTTTATCGCGTGTTGACATCCGCTGCTTCATAATCGTGTTAATCAAATGGTCGACTTCCTTGCTTGCCGCAAGCACTTTCTCATCGCGCAGATTCTTGTTGGCCTGTATATAAAGAGAGTGCATTGAACGCCTTTTTTCTGTGATTAATTGAATTAATCTTGTCTCTTCCACAGCCACTCCTCCTTATACGATCACATGACCAGTCATATTCCTCATCTACATGTTCCATTGTAGTACGCTAAAGAATTCCAGAAAAGACCTAATTAATCGACAAATTTTAACATATTATTTTTCTGCGCATGTTTTTTTCGACCTCACATATGCATGTAAAAAGGAGGGCGATAGGATGGAAGTGATTGTGCGGGGCGCGACCCTGGTTAACCCGGAACGCTGTTTTGTAGCTGACGTTTGGATTAAGGAAGAAATAATTCATTATATCCATGAACATATTCCCAAAAAAGGACCGATAAAAGAGATAGACGGGAGCGATTATTATATGCTGCCGGGTTTTTTTCGTTTCGGCACTTCGCTTGGCAGCAACAGGACAAGCCTATCGGAATTTAAAACGATACAGGAGCAATGGTTCAAAAACGGTTATACCGCGTATGTGGACGATCTGACCATGCTCCATACGTCGGCCTGGCGAACGGTTCTTGGCTATGAATTGGCCATGCATCATAACAGTCGTCTTACGCATCGGGTGCGTCTGCGTGTGCCATATCGTTCGGTGAATGAAACGGTAATCCGCGCCGTGCTTACCCACCGTATTCCTATGATGGAGATGATTTTACTTCCGGAAAATTCGCTTTCCGCATCGTTTTGGTCGCTGCTTTTAATGGGCTTCTCCCGCTATCGGCTCTCCGTTAAACTGTCATTTGCGCGAGAATGCACGCTGCGAGAGAGAAAGCGGTGGCTTACGGATAATCTGCCGCAGGTTGTTTCCATGCTGGAATATCGTGGAATACCACTTATATTGGATGAACACCCGGAGATTGTAAAGGTCGTTTGCAATAATAAAAGCCCATACGGTGCGTATATCACATGGGAAGTCAATAGGGACTGCCCGGTGGTCTATGATAGAAAGCAATTTGGAGAGCTTGCACTATCCGCTGCAAATTTTCCATCGTCCGGGATAGATGAGCGGATGCTGCGCCGCATGGTAGAGGTTGGCTCCCGCTTGCCGGCGAGGCTGTTTGGCGCTTATCCGCAGAAAGGTGCGCTTGTAGCGGGCTCGGAAGCCGACTTTTTTCTTATCCCTAAAAACTTTTTTGGAAACCCTGCAACTTTTTGGACCCCTTCCTTCGTCTATACAAAAGGAAGAAGAAACAAATACTTACTTTTTACAGAAAAAGATGCAAATACATGTAATACAGCTCTCTGAATGTCTGGCTGTAATAAGACAGAAACGCCCGGCGCGGAAGAGAGCAGGAGTCAACGAGGGGGTAACGGATGTTAATCACTGATTCTCAGTTAATTCGCGAAATTAAAGACGGGCGGGTAGAGTGTTATGCAGAATTAATCAACCGATACGAACGAAGGATTCTTGCTTTTATTCTGCACATGCTCAAAAGCTACCATATGGAAGATATGGCGGAGGATTTAGCACAGGAAACGTTCTATAAAGCGTTCCGCAGTCTCCAGTCGTTCCGGGATGCGGAAGCATCTTTCTCCACCTGGCTTTATACCATTGCCCGCAATACCGTGCTGAGCGAATTACGAAAGAGCCGGAACTCGGAAGTTTATCTCGAAGATAGCAAGCAGCAACCGGCACGCATTTCTGTTGATAGGCTGCCGGAGCAGGAACTGCTGCGCATCGAACGAGTTCATCTTGTACGCCAGGCGATTAACAAGCTTCCAGAAAAACAGCGCACCGCCCTTGTCCTGCGGGAATATGAACAGCTTGATTATAAAGAAATTGCTGTTATTCTCGATTCGACGGTCAGTTCCGTAAAGTCGCTTTTATTCCGTGCTCGCCACAGCATTAAACAGCAGCTTGAACCGTATATGCTTGATGCTTCGTTCGATGAAGCGGAAGGAATGGGGTAACCGATGGACTGTAAGACAGTTCAGCGGCTGCTTGCAGACTATACGGAAGGCAAGCTGCCTTTAACAGTGGAGGAAGAAGTGGAAAAGCACCTTGAGGACTGTGAAGCCTGTCAGGAAGAGCATGCATTTTACATAGATTCGACCCAGCAGGCTCTTCTTCATTCACCCGTCTTGCCTGCGAGGTATGAGCATTTGACGGTTTCTGATAGAGTGATGAATCGAATTCTTGAAGAGAATAAATGGGCTGCCCCTGCTCCGGAACGAGCGCGCGAAATTCCGCAGCCCATGCGACGCTGGATTACCGGTCTGGCGGTTGCCCTGCTGTTTGCCTGTTTTTTGCCTATTTTTATGTTAGGCAGGCAGTTGAATGAAGTCATGAACCCGACACCGGCCGATACGGCTACTGATATCGTCGTCTCGGCGGAAGCGCTGCGTTTTTCGCCGAATGATGCGAATAATATTCGAACAACTCAATATGGCATTGTTGCCAGCGCCACGAACCCCATTTCATACAGTTTGCCGCCGGAGCAGCCGTCGCGTGTTCACTATGGCTTGCTCTCGGCATTGTTTGGTATACTGATTAGTGTGGTTAGTATGAGTTGGCTTTCACGCTTAAAGAAACATGCAGGCTGACCGTTCGTTCCGGACGGTTTTTCTTTTTGCCGGAGGGTGAACAGCAACAGGGAGGTTTTTTCATGAAGCAACAATGGCAAACGCAGTTGGACAGAGCCATCGCTTTATTGGAAGCAGGAGATATCCAAGGGGGCCTGGAGACGCTTGCATCCGTTCGGAAACACCAAACGGATGATCCGGTGCTTGGATTACAGCTTGTCAATATTTATCACGAGTTAGGACATCATGATGCGGCGCTTGAAATTTTAGAGGAGATGGAGAAGGACCAGAAGGAATGGGGCAATGAGATACAGCAGGAGATGAACGTATACCGGGCTTCGCTTTATATTGATTTGGATAGATTGCAGGAAGCGATGGACACGCTGCTTACTATCAAAGAAACTGGAACGGACGATTACCGCGTCTATGCGCTGCTGGGAGAGCTGTTTCTTATTGAAGGACTTGAAGAGGTGGCGATTCGCTATTTCGAGCAGGCCATCGAAATGGAACCGAATAATGAAGAAATTCAGTATTTGCTGGGCAAACTGTATGCGGAACAGGGGGAGAGCGAGCGTGCAATGGAGAAATGGCAGATGCTCGAAGGATTTGAAGAAGAAGCGCCGATCTTGCATGAACGCGCCCGTCTGGCGGCCCGGCAGGGAGATTTCGAAGCCGCTCTTACATTGTATGAGAAGCTTGGAGAAGATGATAGCGATACGGAAGCCTTATACGGGGCAGGCATGACTGCCTATCAAATCGGCGATTGGCAGCGGGCTGTACGCCATTTGGCGCGCCTTATCGAAGCGGATGCGGATTACATAGCCGCCTATCCACTGCTCGCTGAAGCATTATGGAAGTTAGATATGCATGAGCAGGCCCTGGTAATCTACCAGCGGGCGTTGTCGCTGCATATTGAAGAAGAAAAGCTCCTGCCCGGCTACCTTGGCTTTTGCATTGAGCTTGGTAAATGGAAAGAAGCTGAAGCAGGAATTGCGCGGCTGCGAAATCTGGACGAAGATGACCCGATATATTGGTACTGGCAGGGTCGGCTTGCGGAAGCGAGAGGGGAGACGGAAGATGCTCTCGCTTACTACGAGCAGGCGTTGGACGGAGGCGAAGTAGTGGCCGACGCCCAGCAGCGTTGCCAAAATTTAATGCGGCATTGAATAGTAAGCGAATAAGCCACAGGTACCTGGAATTCAGGTGCCTGTGGTTTTTTAGAATCGGAAGCGGGGAAGTTAGAGGTTCGACTTGATGAAAAAAAGCCAGTCGCCTTTTCGCCCTTGATATCTTCCCTTCTCCTTCTATACTTTTTTCTAGCTCTTAAGTATACGTTACTTTTCTTTCGGTCAATACTGACAGGTAACAGTATCGCCTAAGAAAGGGGCAATTCGCGTGAATCTTGCTGATACGCTTGTATACGCCGATATCCGACAATTGCGTCAACTCGCCACCTCTTGCGGGCTTACGTGCAATCTCCATTCAAAACACGACCTGATACAAAATCTGCATAATCGTTTGACTTCCCTTCCCTTTTGCCGGGAGATGCAGGAGAAGCTGACATGGGAAGAGAAGCGGTTCTTGCTTTCTTTGATATTCGAGGCGCGAAAGGAATATTCGCGTGAAGCGCTGTTGAGCCGGGCGAGAAAATCGTTTAAAGAAGATATACAGCATGATGAACACGAGCGATTGGTAGAGCGAGTGCTTAAGTGCGGGTGGCTGTTCCGCATGCAGAAGCCCCATTCAACCGTGTATGCGATCCCGAGCGATTTGCAGCGGCGGTGGCGGGATATTTTTGTTAAAGAAGTGCGTGATGCTGCATATGGTAATTATACGAAGCCCGATGTATACCGCGACGACACGTATGTTATGGCACATGATGTACAGCAATTGCTTCGTTTTGTGCAGACGAATCGCGTACCGTTGTCCAAAGAAGGAGTTATGTACCGCAGGCAGCAGCAGAAACTGATGGATTTGATGGCCGTGCGTGAGAACCCGGTCGATGGCAAAGAGTGGCGTTTTGGATACGGACGAAGATTCCGGAATTATCCGGACCGTCTTGCGTTGTTGTATGACTATACGTATCATCAGCAATGGTTAAGGGAAAGGGCAGAAGGGCTAACGCTGACGGAAGAAGGAATGAGGCAGGCATTGGCGCAAGAGTGGGAGAAAGAAGAAAGAGCGAACAGTCTCGTAACGTTTTGGCTGCTATCTTACAAAAAAGCGATCCCTGCAATTGAAAGTCTGTGGATGTTCATTGTCTCTATCTGTGAACCGGAATGGCTTGATGAAGAAAGCCTTGTTCATGCGCTGCAAAATTGGGTGTGTCCTTTTTATTATGACACTGAAGAAGAGGTGGTTCGCCGCCGTCTACTATCTATGATGGTATATCTGGGAATCCTAAGCCGCGGAATGGTTACCGCAGATTCCCCTGTTTATCTGGTAACAAACTGGGGTAAATCTTTATTAAATAGGACACAACATTGTAAATAGTTAAGGACACATCACACATCCCACGGACGAGAATATGATGAAGTAATAGAAACTGATTCTCTTCCGGCTCAAGGAGTGAGATAACATTAAAGATAGTTAATTCTGAATATTTAAACAACTATGCAGTTGGTCACATAGGCCGCTCGTTAATCAAGCATGCATACAAAAAAGAAGCAAAGCGGTACTATCGAATGGAGGGAAAACAAATGGAAAAGCAAAAGCAAAACATTGTAAATCCTTCGACACTTAGCCTTATGGCCGAAATGATTTTAGATGAAGCCATCCGTAAATATCGAATTGAAAATCTTTATAAGCATATTGATGAAGCGTTAGAAGCAGGTGACAAGAGCAGATTCAAGACATTGACTAGCGAGCTTAAAGAAGTGCTCGGAACGAAAGCGGTCAAGTAGCGCAACGAAAAAAGATATGGTAAGCTAAAACCCGGAAATTCCGGGTTTTTTGCTTTTTGAGAACCTGAATAGTAAAAGGAAAGAGGGAAGAAATATGCGCTGGAAAGCGGAGGACATGGAACAGATCATTGCGATGCAGGAATATGTGGATACGCTCCTGTATCCCGTATGCGTATCTGGAGAAGAATGGGACGAGAGCTGGATTAAAAATCAATTCTGGCTGGAGAGAGTATGCGGCTATGCGGAAAGACAGTTGACGGGCCGTTTATTTTTATTCCAACCCTTATGTGTAGCGCTTACAAAGGAAGCAGATGAAGAAATTTCTTATATGTTTATCCAACAAAATATCCAGGCGCTTTCACGGCGCTTCACTCATTGTATAGTAGTTACGAATGATAACACTGTGTCTATAGAACTTACAAAAAGGGGAATCGAAACCTACCTTGTTTCTGATCCGCCGGAAGAGAAAGCGGATACGAAGGCTTTCCTCGAAAAAGCTTTGAGCGAAAGCAACCGCATTGTAAAGCGCTGCATTGCACTCTGGCAGAATAATTAAAGGATAAATTGTGACAAAATATATAACAATAAGAAGAAAGGCACAGGAAACTACAGTGTTTCCTACGTTGCAAATTCTTGACAGTATATAACCCTTCCATTATGATGGTTATGTCCTAGTAAAGATGTGTAGTAATGCTTCTGTCCGTGCGGACGTTATCATAAGGATAGGAGGTTAGAGAGCATGAGTGAACGTAACAACAAAGGGGTATCCAGAAGGCAATTCCTCAACTATTGTCTTACTGGAGTCGGCGGGTTTTTGGCAGCTGGGATGTTAGCGCCGATGGTTAGGTTCGCAATCGATCCGGCCCTGCAGAAAGCAGATGCAGCCGGTGACAAAGTTCCCGTAGCGAGCTTAAGCGAGATTACTGAAGAGCCGAAAAGCATCAGCTTTAAAAAGAAGATTAAAGATGTGTGGACCGGCGAACAGGAAACTCCTTTAACAGCTTGGGTGTACAAGCAGGGCGATGAAGTGATTGCGCTTTCACCAATCTGCAAGCATTTGGGCTGTACGGTGAACTGGAATGGGGATGAAAAGCACAAAAACGAATTCTTCTGTCCCTGTCACTTGGGACGCTACGAGAAGAATGGAAAGAATGTTCCGGGTACACCGCCAATGAAGCCGCTTGATCAGTACGAGGTCGAAATTAAAGACGGTAAAGTACTGCTCGGTGAGGTTAAGCCAAACAAGATTGCAGAGGGGGCATAGTGTAACATGATCCGCAAAATGTACGATTGGGTCGATGAGCGTCTGAATGTTACCCCGATGTGGCGTGACATTGCGGACCATGAAGTGCCCGAACACGTAAACCCGGCCCACCATTTTTCGGCGTTTGTTTACTGTTTTGGTGGACTTACTTTCTTTATTACCGTTATTCAGATTTTGTCCGGTATGTTCCTGACCATGTATTATGTTCCGGACATTATTAACGCGTATGAATCCGTGAAATACTTACAGAACGAAGTGGCTTTTGGGGTTATCGTTCGGGGTATGCACCATTGGGGTGCGAGTCTGGTAATCGTAATGATGTTCTTACATACATTACGGGTGTTCTTCCAAGGAGCCTATAAGCGTCCGCGTGAATTGAACTGGGTTGTTGGGATGTTAATTTTCTTCGTCATGCTTGGACTGGGCTTCACAGGGTATCTGCTTCCATGGGACAACAAAGCATACTTCGCTACGAAGGTAGGCATTCAAATTGCGGAGCAAGTTCCGCTGATCGGCGGCTTTATTAAAACGCTGCTTCAGGGTGGACCGATTGTCGGGGCCGAAACGCTCGCACGTTTCTTTGCAATCCACGTATTCTTCCTGCCTGGCGCGCTGCTTGGTCTTCTGGGCGCACACTTTATTATGATTCGGAGACAGGGAATCTCTGGACCGCTATAAGATGGAGTTCGATCCATTGACAAGGGGGGTAATTCAATGGCTAAGCATGACAAGACGATAGAGTATGTCGGCGACTCGCGCGTACCCGCGAAACGAATGCCGAACATCGCTCCGTCTTATTCAGAATTTCCGGGCAAATCCGAAGCGTTTTGGCCGAATTTCTTATTGAAAGAATGGATGGTTGCCGCGGTTGTCTTAATCGCTTTCCTTATTCTTACTATCAGCCATCCATCGCCGCTGGAAGCGAAAGCGGACCCGAACAACGCATCGTATATACCGCTTCCAGACTGGTATTTCTTGTTCTTGTACCAATTGCTGAAATATCCGTGGCAATCCGGCCAGTGGGTTGTATTCGGGGTAGTGGTTGTGCCGGGTATCGCGTTTGGCGCGCTGCTCTTGGCTCCATGGCTGGATACGTCACCGGAGCGCAAGCCGTCGAAACGTCCGGTAGCGACAGGTCTTATGCTTCTCGCACTCGTAAGTATCTTCTATCTTACGTGGGCTGCGATTGATGAACACAACCGTCTGCATCCGAAACCGGCTGCAGGCGCTGGTGGCGAAGCGGCGGCCAAACCGCCGGCTGATTTCAAACCGGATGCAATCTGGACGAAGCAGGCAAGCTGTCAGGGATGTCATGGTGCGAATATGGAAGGCGGAAGCGGGCCTGCATTGTGGAACGTGGGAAGCCGTCTTGATGAAAAACAAATTCATGAAGTTATCATGAACGGACGCGGCGCAATGCCGAAGGGCATGTTCAATGGCTCTCCGGAAGAGCTTGACCAGCTTGTTAAATATCTTGCCAGCCTGAAAGGCGACGGCAAAGGTACAGCGGCTGGCGGTGCTGCTGCTCCTGCTGAGGAGAAGAAGCCGGAAGGCGGAGACGCGAATAAAGGCGGCGAAAGCGCAGCGGCTCCAACCGGGGGAACGGCTGAAGAAGGCAAGACGATGGCAAATCAATGTATGGCTTGCCATGGCCAGGATTTGAAGGGCGGCACGGGCCCGAGTCTGGCTGGCGTTGTTGATAAGCTGAAGCCGGAGGGAGTAGCGGATGTTCTGAAGAACGGACGCGGTGGGATGCCTCCGCTGGGTGCGTCCTGGTCCGATCAGCAAATGAGCTCGATGATCGAGTATTTGAAAACGGTGAAGTAATGAGTGAAAAGCCAGACGGATGAACGTCTGGCTTTTTCTGTGAAAATCATGAAAAAAGGATGAATACGGTATGACAACATTATGGAGCTGGTTTATCGCTTCCCTGCGTGCCCCGTGGTTTCTCTGGACGATGATTATTATTAACGGATTGGGGTCCGTGTACGGATTTGTCTGGTATGCCTATCAGCTAGAAATGACTTCACCTGCTTTTTTACGTGTTTTCGTGCCGGATAGTCCGACCGCGAGTACGCTCTTTACACTGGTATTGATTACACTGCTTGTCGGACGCAGTGTACCTGCACTGGAGGCGTTTGCGGCGGTTACGAACTTTAAGTATGGGGTATGGGCAGTTGCGGTAATTCTGGCGGGAGCGGCTGTGGGAGATGAGTTGAATTGGCAGCACTATATGCTAATGTTCTCACATGGCGGCATGGCGTTGGAGTCCCTGTTGTATGCGCGCTTCTACACATTGCAGCTGCGTCACATTTTTTATGTGGCCGCCTGGACGCTGCTGGGCGATTTACTGGATTATACACTGGACATTCATCCGTGGTTGGCGGACGAGCTGGAGCCCTATGATCACATTGTAGGATGGGCAACGCTGGGGTTAAGCTTATTCAGCTTATGGCTTATCTATGCTCTTGTCCGGTTCTTTCGGAGAAGAAAAAGATCATAAACATATCCTTGTCCTCTTCTTCATACATATGTGGTAAGAGGAGGAGGACGAGTCGTGAAAAAATTCATTGTTCTATTAAGTGTTGTTTTCCTCTGCGCAGTTCTTTATACAGGATGGTCCGTGCTGGATAAGCGCGTCTTCTCCGCAAGAGTACCGGAGCAGACCATGTCAGTATATCAGAAGATGGATGTTCTGTCGCAGGATGTATACCAATTGACCAAGGAAGCCAAGTATGGAGAGGCAAAGAAGAAGCTGGCAGAGCTGGGTATATTGTTCGCCGGAACGAAGCCGCCCAAGGGGCTGTCGATTGAAGCGGTGAATGCGCTGTCGGATACCATTGTCAAAGCGAAACGGGCGTTTGCGGCGGTTGAGGCTGAGCCTAATCGCCTGCTTTGGCATGCATTGCAGGTACGCCTGGCCATTGATAGTCTTACACACGAGAAGCAGCCGCTCTGGAAGAATTACTATAATTCGTATCAGGAACATATCAACAAGATGATGTTGCTTTCGGCCGGACGTAAACAGGCCGAATTCTCACGCGCGTTTGTGCAGAATCTGCAGCTGTACCAGACACTAAAACCGGCAATTACAGTCGCCGCTTCCTCGCAGCAATTGGAGATGCTGTCTTCGCTTTATAGCTTCTTGCTGCAGGAGACGCGAAAAGTCGAGTATAATTGGGACGCCATTACCAATGCGCTTACTGAATTGAACCGCTTAGTGGATGCCATTTTCATCGGAGAAGATCAATCTACCTTCGCGCCAGGCATGCCACCTGAGTCTCCGCTCCTCATTATTGCGCTCTTCGCTTCCGTCGTCTTGACCTCACTTGGGTATGTGGGGTGGAAAAAGTATAAAGCGGAGCAGAGTGCAAAGAAGCGAAAACGAAGAGAGCCATAAAAGAAGAGACCGGGTAAAACATTTTTCACCCGGTCTCTTCCCTATCTTCGCCTACTTCTGCAGCGGCTGTTTTTGCTCATCGAGTGTAAAGCCCTCTCCGAAGACCTCATGCACGTCGTTAATAATAATGAAGGCGTGCGGATCGGCACTATGAACGAGGTTTTTGAAACGGACGATTTCATTGCGGCTGACCACGCAATATAGCACTTCTTTATCGAGTCCCGTATAACCGCCTCGCCCTTTTAACAGGGTCGCGCCGCGTCCCATCTCCTGCATAATACGCTGCGAGATATCCACCGCATGGTCGGAAATAATCATAATTGCTTTAGCTGCATACGCGCCCTCCTGAACGAAGTCGATGACGCGTGCTGCTACAAACAGTGCAACCAGTGTGTACATAGCCAGATCCAGATTCAAATAGTATAATGATAACCCGATAACGAAGATATCGAAAATAAACATCGTACGGCCGATACTCCAGCCTGCATACTTATTCACCAATCGAGCTAAAATATCGACTCCCCCGGTTGTTCCGCCGAAGCGGAATACCAGACCAAGTCCAAGACCTACCGTGACACCGGCGTAGAGTGCTGCCAGCAGCGTATCATTCTCCATCGGATGACGGAATGAAGAAAATATCGTTAAAAAAAATGATACGGCGACCGTACCAATAATCGTATAAATGGCCGACTGTCGTCCAAGCAGCTTCCATCCGATAAACAATAGCGGAATGTTAAGTGCCAGGTTCGTTATGCCAGGGTCCCAATCGAGCGTATATTTCAAAAGCAGTGTAATCCCGGTAATCCCGCCTTCGGCCAGACGATTGGCGATATTGAAATAATTAATGCCGAACCCCATAATTGCGGAACCAAGAAGAATCGCAAAAATGTTGCGCACATGATAATTCATGAATGTCCTCCCATTATAAGTGCTAGATCCATGGATATTATACCTATAAATTTGTCAATCTTCCACCTCTGCGGTAACATAAGAAATACATAGCAAATATACTGCTGCAAAGGAGGGAACGATATGCCGGACGAGAAGCAACCGATGACGATTGCCGACATGCAGCGCATTGTCGATGAATACATCAGTCAATTCAAAGAAGGGTATTTTTCGCCGCTTGCGCTTATGGCCCGGTTGACAGAAGAGGCGGGTGAACTGGCACGTGAAATCAACCATTATTACGGCGAGAAGCCGAAACGGAGAGACGAAGCTGAGAATACGATTGATATGGAGCTGGCAGATTGCCTTTTTATCCTTATTTGCTTCGCTAATTCTCTTAATATTGACTTAGAGGAAGCGTTTCATGCCATGATGCATAAGTTTAATACGCGCGACAAAGACCGGTGGACAAAGATTGACACCGAGTAAATGAATAGTACATATACTGTATACCATAGGCCAAAACGAGGTGTAAGCCAATGGATACAGAAAAAAAACAGGCGGGAAAGCAACATATAAAGGAAGCGTACCGCGCATTGTTCGCTAACGACTTTGCACGTGCAGTATGCGCATTCGAAAAGGCCATCCAATGCGATCCGACCAATGCGTCATATTATTTTAAGCTCTCCATTACCTACGCTCGGAACCAACAGCTCGATCTGGCCATACAGACAATTGAGAAAGCGCTGGTGTTGGAGCCTAAGAATGAAAAATTTATTATGCAGCATCAGCGTCTGAACTGCCGGAGATATACAGAGGAAGCGGTGCAATGTTTGGAGAAGGGGAGCATAGAACAAGCGCTTGTGCTTATTGAAAGGGCCGTAGAGCTTGATCCGCTGTATATGCAGGCGCATTATGTGGCCGCCCAAGTTTACTTTTTGCGCGGTCAGTACATTCAAGCCCGCAAAGCGGCCCGTCAAGCCGTACGCCTTGCCCCGAATTTTCTGGAGGCCAGAGTTCTGCTGGCGAGGTGTCGGGAACAGGTGTTGCTGGAGAAAAAAAAGAAGAAGGGGGAGACATAACAATGGAAAAAATTCGTGTGGCAGTAGCCGGCCCACGCGGTCGAATGGGCTCGGAAGCGGTAAAAATGATAAGCAAGGACGAAATGTTGCAATTCGTCTGCGGCATTGATCCAAAATACAACGGGGAGGATGTAGGCGCGTTCCTTGGGTTGGGCAACTTGTCGGCTCCTTTTGTATCGGACATAAGACAAGCCCTGGAGACGTACCGGCCTGATGTGCTGGTTGATTTCACAACGCCGCATGTGGTGAAGCAAAACATGCAGATAGCCATTGAGGAAGGGGTACGCCCGGTGGTCGGCACAACCGGATTTACACCGGAAGATATTGAAGAGCTGGACGCTTTGTGTCGCGAGCAAGGCATCGGCGGCATTATCGCCCCTAATTTTGCGATCGGTGCCGTATTAATGATGAAATTCGCCCAGGAGGCGGCTAAGTATATGCCGCATGTCGAAATCATCGAACAGCACCACGATCAGAAGTTGGACGCGCCGTCCGGCACGGCAGTCAAGACAGCGGAAATGATTCAGGCGGCACGCAGCGAAATGAAGCAGGGGCACCCGGAAGAAAAAGAAACGATAGAAGGTGCACGCGGAGGTTATTATGGTGGATTTCGCATTCACAGCGTTAGGTTGCCTGGTCTTGTAGCGCATCAGGAAGTAATCTTTGGCGCGGTGGGGCAAACTTTGACCATCCGTCATGATTCCATTAACCGCGAGTCGTTTATGCCAGGCGTAAATTTGGCAATTAAGAAGGTCATGGAGCATAAAGGTCTAATTTACGGTCTGGAAAATATTATGGTGTAAAAGGGGGAAACTGGATGAATATTGCATTGATCTCCCATGACAATAAGAAAAATGAGATGGTCAACTTTACAATTGCCTACCGTGATACACTGGCCAAGCATAAGGTGTATGCAACCGGTACAACAGGAACGAGAATTATGGAAGCGACCGGGCTTTCCATTCATCGGGTGCTGTCCGGACCGATGGGCGGCGATCAGCAAATCGGGGCACTGATTGCGCAGGATGAGATGGATCTTGTTATCTTCCTGCGCGACCCGCTGACCGCACAGCCGCATGAGCCGGACGTAACCGCACTGCTTCGGCTATGCGATGTCCACAGTATTCCGCTTGCCACTAACATTGCGACGGCGGAAATGCTGATTCATGCGCTCGAGCAGGGAAATTTTTCATGGCGGGAGATCGTTCATAAATACAAAGGAGAGGATTGTACATGACGGAGAGGCAGCCGGAACCGTTACATGCGCTGGCGTTTGGCGCACATCCGGACGATGTGGAAATCGGTGCCGGAGGATTGCTGCGCAAGTGGGCAAGCCAGGGAAAGCGCACCGGGATTTGCGATTTGACATATGCCGAGCTTTCTTCTAACGGATCGGTGGAGCGGCGCCAGCAGGAGGCGGCAGAGGCATCCCGTCTGCTTGATCTCTCTGTGCGGGTAAATCTCGGGCTGCCGGACCGAGGCCTTGCTCCTGTGCCGGACCAAATTCGGGCTATCACCCATGTCATTCGACTGTACCGCCCCCGTATCGTGTTGATGCCGTTCTGGGAAGATCGGCATCCGGATCACGGTATGTGCAGCGTGCTGGTCCGGGAAGCTGTATTTAACGCGCGTATTCGTAAATATGAGACGGACGGGCAGGAGAGTTTGCCTGCACATAAGTGTGAGCATGTGCTTGCTTATTTCATTAACGGGCAGACTGAACCGCAATTTTTGATTGATATTAGTGAAGAGATGGAAGTGAAAATGGCAGCGCTCGGCGCTTACCGCTCGCAGTTTGAAAAAGAAGCCGGCTCGGTGGTAACACCGCTGACCGAAGGATATCTGGAGCGGGTGCGTGCAAGAGAATATGTATTTGGCCAATCTGCCGGCGTAGCTTATGCCGAAGGGTTTGTCAGCCATACGCCGCTATTATTAAGGGACTTCCTATGATGAGAGGGAGCGAGCGATGAAAATCGGAATTACATGTTACCCTTCTGTGGGGGGCTCGGGTGTTGTGGCAACTGAATTGGGCAAACTGCTGGCCGAGCGGGGGCATACGGTGCATTTTATCACATCCGGCATGCCGTTTCGTCTTGGCAAGTATTATCGCAATATTTATTTTCATGAAGTGGA
>NZ_DFMZ01000134.1:0-30872 GCF_002375825.1 Aneurinibacillus sp. UBA3580 | reverse complement strand
TAACAAAAAGTCCATTTTGTTAGTTCTTGAATCACATAGTAGTTAATTGAATTTTCTTTTATTGGAAGAGAGTGGTATGAGTAGACTGAATTCAAATGAACCATTCAATGATAGGGGAAAATCAGCAGAAGGTAGCGACGTAAAGTTAAAAAATTGTGATAGCCGAACTACCAATATTTTAAGCTGGATATTCCTTATCAGGGTATCCAGCTTTTTAATTTATAAAGAGGAAGGGATGACAGATGGAGGATTTTAAAGCGATTATTTTTAGCGTGGGGAACGTAAAATTTGGCATAGACATTAACCGAGTGTTCTCCATTGATAGGATGGCATCTGTCACGGTTTTACCGAGATTGCCATCGTATATGAGGGGGGTTTTAGAGTTACGAGGAGAAGTAATTCCTCTTGTTGATTTACGCCAATTCTTATTAGAATATGACGATTCTGAGGAAATGAATAGTACTCGAATCATAACAGTGAAAGTAGATGAACAACCTGTTGGATTAGTAGTGGATGCGGCCACGGATGTGTTGAACATTTCCGCTCATACCATTCAAAGACCAAATCTCGATTACGAAGACATCTCGTTTATTTTGGGGGTTTCAAAGTTAAACGAAGATTTGTTAATCTTGTTGGACATTGATAAATTATTGGAAAATATAACGAATTTAAAAGAATTGCTACAAAGAATTTGATGAATAACGGGAATGAAGGGAAAGGGAAAGATGAAGGATAAAAATTATATTTTAAATATTATGGCTTTTATTGTATTTATGATTATTGGAACACTACCTATCATATTAAGTTTTTGGATTACCAATCATTTTTACGTATTTGTTATTGTTTTGTTGTTATCTATTGGTGGTTTTATGATTTTTAGAAATATCATCATAAAGCCAATTATGGAATTAACCGAGCGTTCACAGGCCGTACTTGAAGGCGATTTAACGCAAGAAGTGGCTGTGAAGGCAAAGGGGATTATTGGAATTTTGGCTACAACTATCAATGGGATGACGGAAAGTTTACGTAATTTAGCAGTAAAGATTCAAAGTGATACAAACGAAATCAAAGAAACAGCAGGGGCTTTGTCTGAAGTAGCAAATATATCAGAAACGACAACGCAAGAATTAGCAGCAAGTTTAGAACAGGCTTCTTCTAATACGCAAGAACAAAACGCAAATATCGAAGAACTTCAAGCCGCTTTTGAAGAAATGAGTGCTTCTATCGAGGAAATTGCAGCTTCAACCCAACAAGCCAGTGCGGTAGCAACCCAAGCAATAACAACCTCAGAAGACGGGGTAAATGCTGTTGAGAATGTAAGCAATCGCTTAGACTTGATTGCAGACAGTACGCAATTGTTAGAGGGGATAATTGGAAAGTTGGAGGAAGGGTCAAAACAAATCTCAGAAATGGTGGCAATGATCACGCATATGTCGGAACAAACCAATTTATTGGCTCTTAATGCAGCGATTGAAGCGGCACGAGCGGGTGAACATGGACGTGGTTTTGCTGTTGTTGCAGGAGAAGTAAGGAAATTGGCAGAAGAGAGTGGAAATGCAGCTCAAAACATTGTAAAGATTGTGACCGATAATCAAAAGGATACTCAACAAGCGGTGGATGTTATTTCAAGAATTAGAAATGAAGTTATGGGTGGTCAAGAATTAGCAACAAAGGCCAAAGAAGCATTAACTATCATTATGAACAGTACAAAAGAGATTGATGCAAATTCATCTCAGGTTGCTGCTGCTGTTGAACAGCAATCGGCGGTTATTGAAGAGATTACAAAATCGGTGGAATTTATTGCGAATAGCGCACAACAAATTGCGGCTGCGGCTCAGCAGGCGAATGCGGCAGTTGAAGAACAATCGGCAACTGCTGGTGAATTAAAAAATTCTTCTTCGCGATTAGGAATTTTAACCAAAGAATTACAAACATTGGTTGGTCACTTTATAACAAAATAAAAAAGCAAAGGCCCGCCGTTTTGGCAGGAACTTTTTTAAGCAAGTACAGTCAGTCTCATCTGGATTGTCTATTTTGTTTTGACATCATACAACAAAAATCGAGCCGCCCAGAACCGGGCGGCTTCTCTATAGGGTAATAGAATGCGTGTTATCAGGCCTCCCCACTTCTGAACCGGGATTAAATTCCTATTATTGCAAGATAAAAACGATTAAGTTATACACTATATTCATAGTGTAAAAAGGAGATACGAATGATAAAAGAATACAGAAAATGTGAAAATTGTTGGTGGGCAAAAGATGAAGGATGTATGAGAAAATTCTGCTGTTTTAATCACTTTTGGATAAACAACCCTGAGCATTTATGTTATGCATGGCGTCCAATAAATTCGGAAGAAAAACATGCGTATTTAGAAAAGTACGGTTACGAACATAAAAGAGTAGGAATCATTCCAAAACTATAGTAAGGTTAAAAATAACGGCTTCTTTTAGCCATTTCCATATTCGCTCTATTGGATTCAGGTCAGGCGAATACGGTGGCAAAAAAGTCGCCATCGTCTGCATTCACCTCTTTTTTGCTTTTATTGCACTAACGGGAATGAGCCGTCTGTGGTTCCGATTTTAGCGAAGTGGTTTGAGATAAAAGCGCCTAGTGATAGATTAAAAATCATATTCAGGATAGGTGCAATCGCCCCAAGCTCGCCTATAAACCTAAAAGCTACTATCGCAGCAAGGGCTGTATTACACAGTCCAACCTGAAACAATATAGCACGAGCATCTGGTTCACTAACCTTAAGCTTTTTGGCGATGAAATAAGCAGCCGCCATCGGAAGCACAACTTGAATGAACGTCGCAATCGCGATGAGAGGAAGCAATCGTATTTCTGAAGAAATGGCTTCCTTTCCGCTTCCTACAATCGTATGAATAATTAGCAACAGGGATACGGAAGATCCGAGTTTCGTAACAGTCTTTGAATAAGACGTAGACTGAGGAAGAACCCGTTGAATAAATAGACCAATGCTTAAGGGGAGTACAACAATAAACAGAAACGATTGTAATAAGCTAAAGATTGAAATGGTTACTTGTGTGCTGGAAATCCCCATCATCGAAAGAGGAGTAACAATAGGGCTAATAACTACATCCAGTAAAGAAGCGGCGATCACCAGTGATGCGTTTCCACCTGCCAGAAAAGTATAGATCGTTGCTGCAGTGGCGCTTGGGACCGTTCCTGATAAAATCAGACCTGCTGCAATTTCCGGTTTGGACCAGAAGAAAAGGTAGGCGAGCCCAATCGAAATAAAGACAGTAAGTGTCCACTTTAATAGGGTTGCTAAAACCAGCTCTCGCTTTTTTGTTCGAATCTCTTTAATGGCTTCTATATTCATCGATAGTCCCGTGCAAAAAATTACTACACCCAGAAGTAAGCTTGGAAACCATGGGGCAACTTTCCAATAAACGGGTGAAAGATATGTGCCAATAGCCATTAATACAATTAGCAGGGGCAACCTTCTAGAAATAAATTCATTAAGCAGCTTCATTTAAACTTCCCCTCACGGTAATCAGCGATTGCTTGTCTGATTTCCTCTTCCGTATTCATGACGAACGGTCCATATGCAACAACAGGCTCTTTAACAGGCTCGCCGGCATAGAGCAGGAGGCGAAGCTTCTCTTTAGCACGAATGGCTATTTCACTTTCTTTTGAATGATTACCAGGGCCGAGCAACAATGCCTGATTTTTCTTTCCCTCGGTTTCGTTGGTGCCGAAATATCCGCTGCCCTCAAGGATATAAATGAACCCGTTATAGCTTCCGGGAAGATCTTGAGTCACGGTAACTCCCGGCTCCAGCTGCATTTCTACCATAGTTACCGGAACGTGATTTAATGTGCTTGCGGTAACCCCAGCAGATGATCCGGAGAAGACACGAATGACGGCGCCTTCCTCATGGCGTACCGGCATATCCTTTGCGCGCAGGTTTTGATAGCGGGGCTCTATCATCTTTTTCGAACGCGGGAGATTGACCCATAATTGCAAACTATGCACGGTATTTCCGACAGCTGCCGTTTCTTTATGAATGACTCCGCGTCCGGCTGTCATCCATTGTGCGTCTCCTGGTTCTAATTGATCTTCCCCGCCATAATTATCGTAATGTTCAAGCGTCCCTTCAATGACATACGTTACCGTTTCGATGCCGCGGTGGGGATGAAAATCGAACACGCCATGCTGGAACCAGTCTTCCGCAAGAAACAAAAACGGGTCGTATTCTTTCCAATTTCCGGGCTCAAGAATCTGGCCGACTTTATGGATTGGGCTTTGTTGTTTATGATGAACCGTCCAAACACGGGCAATGTCTCTTCCTTTCATACGGAAACCTCCATTCGTTTTTCCACTAATTATATTATAGTATCTAACTATAAAATAATAAACGCATATCGTATAAATAAAGCGTTCTTTTTTTGCTTTGTTTTTTGTGATACAAAAAATGCGAAGAGAAATTGCAAATAAAAAAAAGGATGCCGATATCGTATCCCTTATAAATGAGCTTTACTCAAAACTGTTTTCTTGTGATGCAAGGCATAATAAATCACAGCGGTACAGGCAACGATTAAACCTCCAATGAAATATATCGTATGATAGTTTGTTTCCGAAGCAACAATACCGAGGACATAAGATCCTAATCCGTAGCCGGAATCAAAAAGCACGAAGTAAGTCGCCGTTGCCAGCCCTCTCCGATGACTTGGCGCCGATTTAACGGCAATCGCCTGGAAACTGGGGAGAAGTACACCATATCCCAATCCGATTAATCCGCCTGCTACTAAAAAGACAAATGGCGTTTGTGCCTGGCTTAATCCGATCATGCCCACAGTAAAGAGGAAGATACCGGGATATACGAGAGCATTCTCGCCTAATCGGTCAAATAGCTTTCCGGTAATCGGCCTTGGCAATACAATCATCGTGGCAAAAACGACGAAGAAATAGCTTGCAATCTGCTCCATTCCTAATTCTTTCGCATAAACAGAGATAAACGTTGTGATGGCTCCGTATGAAAAAGCCAAAAGGCTGCCCGATAATGATATCGGAATAGCTTTCGGTTCAATAAATGTCTTCCAACCCGATGCCTGTTCCGTCTTCTTTTCAATCGTGCGTTTCGGAATTCTAGCCATGATTGCACAAAGAAAGGATAATAAAGCGAAAATGATGCATGCCGTAAACAAAATAAAAGCACCGTAATTTGTTATAATCGTAAGGCCTACAAAAGGACCGATAACCATTGCCAAACTCATAAAAAGGCTAAAGTAGCCGATGCCTTCCCCTTTGCGATGATCAGGAATAAGGTCAAGTACAATCGTTCCCGTTGCAGTCGTGGCAATCCCGAATGCGACACCGTGAAGAAAACGCAGGGCAAGCAGAGCGGAAAAGCTGTTGATTTCTATATACAGAATAGTACAAACCATAAATAGAGCTAATGAAATAAATACGAGTTTTTTTCTATTGAGTTCATCAACCCATTTGCCAGCTAAAGGGCGAAAGAGTACGGCAGCTACGACAAAAACAGTCATGACCAGGCCAATCTGCTTTTCATCGACTCTTAACGTATCTGTGGCAAACATAGGCAGTGTAACGGCTAGGGTATAAAACGTCATAAACAAAAAAAAGCTGCTAAAACAAACAGCTAAAAAATTGCGGTTCCATAATGGTTGATTTTTCAATCTCTATCTCTCCAGTCCTTCTATTTGCATGTTTGCGGTCTCCGTTATCTTTCTCAGGATTTCTCTGAATTGAGCAATTTCATTTTTGGATAAACCGCTGAGTACAGTTTTTATCACTTCTTGTTCGATAGGGATGAGCTTCTGGTTTAATGCATTTCCTTCATCTGTTATTACAGCTAAAAATGATCTTCTATCCTCTGTGTTTGGCTTTCTTCTGGCTAATCCTTTCCGTTCTAATTGATCCAATATTCTTGTTACATTTGTTTGATCTTTTCCTACCCGTTTAGAAAGTTCTTTTTGGTTGATGCCGTCTTGTTCCGCTAATCGATTTAACACAGTCCATTGTTCCAGAGTAATGCCGTAAGGGTGGAAGTGTATCGAAAGAAGATGACTTACCTTCCGTCCGGCATTATTTAGGATAAATCCGATAGAATCATCGAGTTTCAATAACATCCCTTCTTTGAATATAATTGCTATAGCAATTATATTCATATCATTTACATGTGTCAAATGGTTTAAATTCAACAAGCATGTCATCGTGCTATCGTGGCATTGTAATACACCATGAAATCAAGCATACCGATAACGAAAACGGTATGTTACTTTTGGATAGCCATCCTCATTACTCGTAAGGCTGCGAGCGCTCTTGCCTGCAATTTTCGCAAAGATGAAGGTGTTTTTTGTCCTCCATCCCGATTGCCGATTCTTCAGATTGCCTTTCCAGATCCCCGCAAATTTCGCATACTTTAATCACGCAGATGCCTCCCCCTTTCCGGTTTAAAATGAAGCATCCAAATCTCGTGCTTCAAACCCTGATTGAGTCCGTTTAACAGCATATGGACTTTAAGCGGATCCAGGTTGCGTAAAAACTGCATGGCGACAATTCCGCTTTTCATCATAGAAGGGATGCCTGCTACCTGTACGAAATCGAAGCCTATTTTGGCCACTTCATTTTTGTTTTTGAGAAGTCCTTGCAGGATATCGAAAATCCCTGATTTATGCATCTCTTTGATAATATCAAGGAACGCCATCACTGAATTTTTGTTATCGCTCAAAACTTTTAAGATTTCCTCAACGGATGCTGCCTGCTGTTGAGCCTCGGTTGGGATTTGCCTTTTAATCTCTGAAATTGCCCTTGCCATAAGCACCCTCCTTTTTTGTCACTGTATCCGCAACAGGGACGTATCCCGGACGGCTCCATTTTTCTTCAACTTTTACGCCAACCTGCGGGACACGGTTGCCAAAGCGGTGATTCTGCCGCGGCAATGGAATTTCTCCTTCGGGTTCAAGAATCTCCAGTTGTACATCCATCTCCTTAAAGTTTGGCGTGTGGGTTACGATATCATGGTAACTGCTTGTCAAGCGATTTACAGCCTCATTATCTTTTCTTGTATTCATCGGTAGGTATAGTTCATTCCCTTTAACACGGTCCGTAATGAGGACCGGTACTTCCACCTGTCCATATGGGGACGTTAAACGTACAAGCGCGCCATCTTTTATATTGCGCTCCTGTGCCAGTTCTGGAGATATCTCCAGCCAGACAGACGGCACTTTGTGACGAATACCTTCTGACCTGTACGTCATGTTTCCTTCATGGAAATGTTCCGGTATGCGCCCGTTGTTTAAATGCAGGTCATATTCTTTTCCTGGTTTGAATGGCGGTGTCCGGTTAACCGGGAATAGTTTGGCTTTTCCGTCAGGAAAGGCGAACGTATCCGTATATAATAGAGGCGTATCTTTGCCGTCCGGTGCGACCGGCCACATCAGGCTGTTCCAGCCCTCAAGCCGCTCATAGCTTACCCCCGCAAACACGGGAGCAAGACGGGCGTCTTCTGCCATAATCTCGCTTGGATGCGTATAATTCCAATTTGCTCCCATGTGAATTCCTTCGACCATCTGGTGTTTATCATAACCCGGTTCCTTCGGCAAACTTACTCCCCATGCTTGCTCATAGCGAGCTCGTACTTTATCATCCTGTATTGGCTCATATCCCGGGAACCAGGCGGGCATTGTTCCAAAATCGCAGGCCCCCTGGACATTGTTATGTCCGCGTAATGGATACGCTCCTGTACCAGGCCGCCCATAATTACCGGTAATCAACAGCAGGTTGGATATGGCTGTGCTCGTGTCAGTCGCACCCATATGCTGAGTCACACCCATCGCCCAGAGGATACAGATTGATTTTGCTTCGTGAATCATCGTTGCTGTTTTTTTTATGAATTCCTGATCTTCCCATTACTGGTCGATAATGTATTTCGTAATTGTGGATATCCAAATAAGGTCGGTACCCGGATTCGGATGAAGAAATATATCGGCTCGCTCGGCCAGTTCATTTTTGCGTAAATCGGCCACGATGAGTTTTTGACCGTACAGCTTATGGGCGCGCTTAATGCGGGTGGCTAAAACCGGGTGGGATTCCGCCGGATTGGCGCCTATCACAATCGTCAGATCGGCCTTTGCGATATCCTGTATCGTTCCTGAATCTCCCCCGATTCCTACCGTGCGAAGCAGTCCTGCAGTGGCGGGGGACTGGCAATAACGCGAGCAGTTATCCACATTATTGCTCTGCATAATTGCGCGGGCAAACTTCTGAAAGAGATAATTTTCTTCGTTGCTGCACTTCGATGAGGCAATATAGCCAATCGAGCCAGGTCCGTATTTTTCTTTAATGCCGGACATTTTTTCCGCAATGAGAGTAAGGGCTTCATCCCAGGTTGATTCAACAAACGTATCTCCTTTTCGGATTAAAGGCTTTGTCAATCTCTCTTCGCTATTTACAAAATCCCACCCCCATTTTCCTTTTACGCATGTGGAAACGCCGTTGACCGGCGCATGCTCCTGCGGTTCAATTCTTAAAATATGCCGATCCTTTGTCCATACTTCGAAACTGCATCCTACGCCGCAATACGTGCAGATCCCGTTGTTGTTATCGCAAACCGTACAGTACAATTCATGATTTCGTAAGATACGGGACATCGCTTCTAATTGCGCTTCTTTTACTGCATTTGAATCAGTCGTAACACGCATTCCCGGTGATACATGCGTAGCACACGACCGTACCAGCTCACCGTCTACTTCGACAAGACATGTATCGCACGTTTGAATGGCACCTAACTGAGAATGATAGCAAATGTCCGGTATGTAACAATCGTGCGCTTTGGCAGCATCCAGAATATTTTGCCCGGCAATCGCCTTGCATTCCTTATTATTGATATGAAAGGAAAAGGTATCATGGCCCACGTTTACCTCCACCCCGCTTACTATGTCCATTATTTTCGCTTTTCTAAAATCGTATCTAAAGAATAGTAGCTATAATCATAAGAATTAGTTAGAGGGTTTCCTGTTAGTACATTTTTATATATAAAAACAGGATATCTTGAAAAGAGATAGGATGAGGTGTAAGGTGATATATGATAATTTTGAATATCGTTACCTTGCTATGAGTTCACCAGCTATGAAGGAGAGATACTATGGAGAATGAAACCAGGAAGCCTTCCCATTTCCATTTATTCGATTCGATTCCATTGGGGATTATATTCTTGAGTGGGGGTGACCGAATTCTTTACATGAATCGCTTTGCCTCTGAACGTTTATATTCTATGCTGGAACCGGAAGAAAAGAGATTTTCATTCTTGGGAGATGTTTTTTCATCTATTTCTGGAAAATCACCAATGGAAATGGAAGAGAATTTTCACTTCTCGATTGGAGAGGAGACGTTTTTAGCTCAGAGGTTGCCACTTTACGAGCAGGAAAACACAGAAGGCAGTGTCTTGGTCTTTCAACATATTTCGACTCTGGAGAAAACAGTCAAAGAACTTGATTTATACAAAAATTTAAGTCTGGATTTAAAAGCCATTTTCGATATCTCGTATGATGTTATTTACGTTTCGGACGGAAACGGAATTACACTCCGGGTAAGCTCGGCGTGTGAGAGGTTATGGGGGTATAAGGAAGAGGAGTTAATCGGAAAAAGCACGTATCAATTGGAGAGAGAGGGAGTTTTCTATCCATCCGTCACCCGTCTTGTGCTGGAGAGGCAGGAACAAGTTTCAATGATACAGACGACAAAGACGGGTCGTCGGTTAAAAGTTGTCGGCACTCCTATAAAGGACGAAGAGAACCGCATTATTCGCGTAGTGAATGCATCCCGGGATATTACAGAGGTAAGCCATCTTCAATCCGAAATCGAGATGTTAAAACAATTGACTGAAGGGTACCGAAAGGAAATTATGGACCTTCGCACTAAAAAAGAGTTTGACGGAGAAATGATTTATCGAAGTGAGAGGATGGAGAAGGTGATTTCTCTTGCTCAGAAAGTGGCCAAGGTGGATTCTACTGTTCTTCTAGTAGGGGAATCGGGAACAGGAAAAGAAATGATTGCTTCTTATATCCATAAATGGAGCGGGCGAAATGAGGGGCCGTTTATTACGGTTCATTGCGGCGCCATTCCCCAGACGTTTCTGGAAACGGAGCTGTTTGGCCGGGAAGACGGAAAGGAAGTGAAATTGGGTTCTATTGAAATGGCGAATGAAGGAACATTGTTTTTAGAAGAAATTGAAGAAATTCCTCTAGCTTTGCAGGTAAAGTTGCTTCGCGCCATTCAGGAAAAAAGAATAACGCGGGTCGGCGGCAAAAAGCCAATTGAAGTAAATCCAAGGGTGATTGCCGCTACGATGCATGATCTGGAAGAGAGAGTTCAATCAGGAAAGTTTAGACAAGATTTCTATTACCAACTGAATGTAGTACCAATTTCTATTCCACCTCTTCGTGAACGAAAAGAAGACATTATTCCCTTAGTTGTTCATTTCATGAAGAAATTGAATCAGAAATACGGGATGGAAAAAAAGTTTAAGCCAGAGCTTTTGAAGGTTCTACAGGAGTATGAATGGCCTGGTAACGTTCGCGAGTTGCAGAATCTTACGGAAAGGCTGCTGGTGACAGCTGAAGACGATTGGATTAGCGGAGAGTATATACCTGATTACGTATATAGAAATACGAACAATCAAAAAGCCATACAAGTAAACGCGATTATTCCTTTAAAAGAAGCGGTAGAGTTGCTGGAGAAGGAACTGTTAACATTGGCACAAAAGCAATATAAGTCTACAACGAGAATCGCTGCAGTTCTGGAAGTAAATCAATCGACGATAAGCAGAAAATTAAACAAAGTGATAAAAAAATAAAATCTATGCAATATTGCATAGATTTTATTTTTTTATGCATGAGATCTTGTTTTGGGATTTAGACATAGAAAAAAGTAAAGATATCATGTTACCTTGGGTAAAAATTATGCATAATTGCATATATTTTTAATATATCTACTATTGTTAGATTTCAAACCACTATGTTATATAAAGACAAGGGCATAGGTTTATTGGAATTTTAAGCTATCATTTTTACGGAACCGCTGCCAATTATCTAAAAATAAAAGGCTGGTGAAAAGCAACATGAATGGAAAGTATCGTTATTTGATTATGGCAATGATTGTATTTATGACCGTCGTTAATTATGTGGACCGGGGAGCGATTTCTTATGCACAGAAATCCATTATCGATGAGTTCGGATTAGATCCTAAATCATGGGGAGAGATTTTGGGCTATTTCGGCTACGGATATATGTTTGGTGCATTGTTCGGCGGTATGCTTGCCGATAAGAAGGGACCAAGATACGTTTGGTTGTTGGCGGGTACAGCTTGGTCCCTCTTCGAAATTGGAACGGCTTATGCAGGAGACATAGGGATGGCGCTGTTCGGTGGGTCCGCTTTAACAGGGTTTGCGGTATTCCGCATACTGTTTGGATTGGCTGAAGGACCAACCTTTTCAACAATTAACAAGACGATGGCAAACTGGGCTGCTCCGAAAGAAAAAGGGTTTGCTACCGCACTCGGATTGCTGGGAACTCCTCTTGGAGCCATGCTAACCGCCCCGATTGCTGTCGCACTATTATCGGTAACAGATTGGAAAACGATGTTTTTGATTCTCGGTATTATCGGATTAATCTGGGTCATTGTCTGGTCCAAAATGTTTACGGATCTTCCGGAAGATCATCCTCGGGTATCAAAGGCAGAACTGGCCGAGATTCGTTCAAAGGAGGACTTATTGGAATCGGAGACGAGTTTGGCAGAAGCCAAGCAAGTCCCTGTCCCTTGGTATCATTTTTTTAAGAATCCAACGCTTGTAATGAACGCGATAGGCTATTTCGCTTTTCAATACGTAAATTTTTTGATTTTAACGTGGACTCCGAAATATTTGCAGGATACATTTAATTTTAAGCTGGCTTCTTTGTGGTATTTGGGAATGGTTCCCTGGATTGGTGCCTGTGTTACGGTACTGCTTGGTGGAAGAATCTCTGATGCCCTTCGCCGCAAAACTGGAAATCTCCGAATTGCCAGATCCGGTTTGGCTGTAGTGTCCCTGTTTTTTACAGCCGTTTGTTTCATGTTAATTCCTGTCGTGGATAGCGTGGGAGCGGTTCTTGCGCTTATGGCTATCGGCAATGCTTTTAACTTTCTACCGAATTCTGTATATTGGACGGTTATTATTGATACCGAGCCCTCCAAAGCCGGAACCTTCGGTGGAGTTACCCACTTTTTTACGAATATTGCTACCATTGTTGCACCTACGTTAACAGGAGCGCTTGTAGCAAGCAGCGGATATAAAGCGATGTTCATTGCTGCGGCTGTAGCCTCTGCCGTCGGTATGATTGCTATGTTATTTGTAAATCCGGGAAGAACAAACAAAGTAGTCGGAGAGAAGCCGATAACATAGTAGATGTGTACAAATTCCATGGAGACTCAGGATTTTAGAGGTAAAAACGGGAGGAGAGATGGAGTATTGAATCAGGATGTTCTGAAGCTGGATATTTCAGCCTTATCAACGAAAATTCGCCACAGAGAAATATCGCCTGTAGAGATTGTGGAGCAGCTTTTGAAGCGAATTGAAAGGGTAAATCCTGCAATCAATGCATTTATAACGGTAACTTATGAAGAAGCAATGGACTCCGCCAAAAAAGCAGAATCAGAAATCGCAAATGGGAAATGGAGAGGGCCTCTTCACGGGGTCCCAATCGGGCTGAAAGATTTAATTTATACAAAGGGAATTAGAACCACCATGGGTTCGAAAATCTATGAACGTTTTGTTCCGGATTTTGACGCAACGGTTGTGCATAAATTGAAAGATGCAGGAGCTATTATTATCGGGAAGCTGAATACACATGAATTTGCCTATGGTCCTACAGGGGATGTCTCTCATTTCGGACCGGTTCGAAATCCATACGATTTAAATAAAATGTCAGGCGGCTCAAGCAGTGGTTCTGCAGCAGCCGTCGCGTCCGCTCTTTGTTTCGGCGCTCTAGGTACCGATACCGGCGGCTCAATTCGGATTCCTTCTTCAGCCTGCGGAATCGTAGGGATGAAGCCTACTTTTGGGCGGGTAAGTAAGCACGGAGTGTATCCGTTAGGATTCACGCTGGATCATGTTGGACCAATGACAAGAACGATAAGAGACAATGCCCTTCTATTAAATGTGTTAGCAGGATATGATCGGCAGGATTCATACTCGGCTCAACGTAGAGAAGAAGATTTTACACGCCATATCGGAGAAAGTGTAAGAGGGAAAGTGATAGGGGTGCCTTCGACTTTCTATTTTGACTCTCTCTCTGATGAGGTGAGAAAGCGAATGGAAGAAGCGTTGACCATCTTTCAGAGAATGGGGGCAGAGCTTGAGACGGTTGATATTCCTGCGCTTTCCCATGCTTCATGGGCGCAGTTAAAGACGCTGCAAAGTGAGGCATATGCCGTTCATGAAGAACATATAGAACAAGAAGCGGAGAATTTTCATCCGGAAGTGCTGGAGCGCCTCGTATTAAGCTCTGAAGCAAAAGGATACGAATATGTAAAAGCTCAGCAGATTCGTCAGAATATTTCAGAATCGCTTAACAAGATTTTTAAACGTGTGGATGTGTTGGCAGCCCCAACGCTTCCTATTCTGCCTCCTGAAATCGGACAGCGGGAGATTCAAGTGGAGAAACGGAAGGAGCAGGTGCGCTCTGCTTTACTGCGCCTGACGGGTCCGACCAGTTTGACTGGTCTGCCTAGCCTGTCTGTTCCATGCGGTTTTTCGGATACAGGTTTGCCGATTGGGTTGCAGTTAATCGGACGGTCTTTTGACGAAGCGGTACTATACCAGTTCGGTGCTGCTTTTGAAGATGCGGCGGGCATTTTTTCTCTAAAATGGGAGATTGAAGAAGGATAAGACAGATATAAATTGAAAAGCGGAGGGATAGGATGTACGAGCAGGACGATAGGAAAGAAACGGTGAAGCGGCAGTTCGGAAAAAACGCGGAGAAATACGTAACGAGCGCGTCGCACGCAAAGGGCAGTGATCTGGCTATGCTTGTGGAGTGGCTTGCGCCGCGACCGGATTGGGTGGCGCTTGATGTGGCCACAGGCGGAGGACATGTAGCCGGGACGCTGGCTCCTCATGTAGCGCATGTATTCTCCACCGATCTTACGCCGCAGATGCTGGCACAGGCAGCCGGGCATTTGAAGACAAAACATTCGAACATCTGGTATGTGGTGGCTGATGCGGAGGCGCTGCCGTTTCTGGACGCAACATTCGATGCGGTAACATGTCGGATTGCGCCGCACCATTTCCCGGCACCGGAGCGGTTTGTACAGGAAGTGGCCCGCGTACTCAAACCGGGTGGCCGGTTCCTGATGATCGACAATGTTGCGCCGGTGGATAAGAAACTGGCGCTGTTTATGAACAAGGTAGAAAAAATGAGAGATGAAAGCCATGTGCGCTGCCTGTCAATCGAGGAGTGGGGCGCGCTGTTTGCCGCATCGGGATTAACGGAGCGCCGTTCATCGTTCCGCAGGAAGACATACGACTTTCCAGTATGGGCGGCGCGTACGGCAAGCGATGGGCAGCAGGTCGAAAAGGTGGAGAAGCTGCTGACGGAAGCGGAAAAAGAAATAAAAGAGTACTTCTCCGTACACATGCAGGATGGAAAGGTCGTGTCGCTGCAGGTAGACGAGTGGATGGTTCTTCTGGAAAAATCGGGCGCCTGATGTCAGGCGCCTTTTTCTACATTAAACTTTTTGATATGCGCTCCATCCCATTGATAATTACTATATTATACTGTGGGTATGAAGCAGGATTGTTTGCGCTCGCGGTCCTTCTTCTATACAGGTACTATCTGGGGGGAGACGGTTTTTACGCGACATTGTATATATATCCGGTGGTTACATGCTTCGTCGTCTTTATGTTTTCATGCTTTCAAAAATCGGACAGGGAAAAACGGCACAAGATCGCTATGTGGCTTGCGCTGCTTTCTTCCTCGCTTGTTATTTTCGGAAGCCTGCTGAGCATGCAGGAAGAGGCGAAGACGCAAATGAAGTTTCTCCACTTTTCGTTCGAGTATTCACTGATTCAGCTGGTCGGTGTAATGACATCGTATGCGCTGCTGAAAAATGTAGAAATAATATGGAAATAGAAGAGGACCTGTGTCTTATACTGAACCGTTCAAAGTTCTCCCAGTGCATGATTAACATGATGAAAAACGGTGTGGAAGCGATGACGGAAGGAGGCGTTCTGACGGTGCGGGTTTTCCGCCGGGCAGAACATATCGTCATTGATATCATTGATACAGGCAAAGGAATGACCCCGGAAGAAGTCAGGCGGTTGGGCAATCCTTTCTATTCGACGAAAGAAAAGGGGACCGGCTTAGGTTTAATGGTGTGCTATCGGATTGTAGAGGCGTGGAATGGCAGAGTAGAAGTGAGAAGCGAGAAGGGAAAGGGCACTCATTTTTCTATTATTCTTCCGATGCTCGCGAGTTTTCCTTGTTTACGAATAGAAGGAAAGAAAGACGGAGCGCATTTCGTGATGCTCCGTCTTTTTGCCTGTACTTATAAAACGTGGTGGTTATGATGTTTGCTGTATGGGACGCACATCGGCGTACCGTAAATCGGGTCGTTGATAATACGGCAATCAAGATGGAAGACGGAGCGAACGAGCTGTTCCGTAATAATGTCTTCCGGTCTTCCTTCCGCATACACATTCTGATCCTGCAGTGCGACGATATGATCGGCATACCGGCAGGCGAGGTTGATGTCGTGCAGCACCATGACAATGGTGCGTTTTTCGCTGCGGTTCAAATCGGCCAGGATATCGAGCACTTCAATCTGGTGCGTCATATCCAGATAGGTGGTTGGCTCATCAAGCAACAGCGCATTTGTACCCTGGGCCAGCACCATCGCGATCCAGGCGCGCTGGCGCTGACCGCCGGACAGGGAGTCAACCGGGCGTTCCGCAAGTTCAGTCAATCGTGTTACTTCAAGCGCCCATTGGACTGTCTTTTCGTCTTCTTTCGACCATTGTTGAAGCCACGATTGATAAGGGTAGCGTCCCTGTTTAACAAGCTGCAGTACGGTCAGTCCTTCGGGAGCACCGGTCGTTTGCGGCAGAATCGCAAGACGTCGCGCCACTTCCTTGGTTGACAGCCGGGAAATGCTTTGGCCGTCCAGAATGATTGAGCCTGCAGACGGCTTTAGCAGGCGGGCCAGTGAACGAAGCAGCGTGGATTTACCGCATCCATTGCTTCCGATAAAAACGGTGATTTTTCCCTCTGGAATCGTTATATCCAGTTCCCGGATAATGGTACGGTTTCCATAAGCAAGGGTCAGCTTTTCTGCCGCTAATGTTTTCATATATCAATAACCCCTTTCTATTGGTTGCGGTATTTATACAGTAAGTACATAAAGAACGGTGCGCCAATGGCCGATGTGAAAATGCCGACAGGCAAATCGAGCGGCGGGAGCGCGACGCGGGCAATCAGGTCGGCACAGACAACGATAAAGGAACCGGACAGAGCCGCTACCGGCAGCAAAGCACCGAATGAAGGACCGACCAGCTTGCGCGCGATTTGCGGCGCAAGCAGGGCAACAAAACCGATCGCACCGCCGATGGCAACTGCTGCCCCCGCAAGCGCTACACAGAGGAACAGCAGCAGAGCTCTCTGCCGTTCCACATGGTGTCCGACGCCCTGGGCTACCTCGTCCCCCAATTGCTGGATGTTGATGTTCCGTCCGAGAAGGAATGCCATTGGGATAAACACCAGCGTCCACGGCAGAAGGGTAAGAACATCGTTCCAATTCGTTCCGTATACGCTTCCTGTTAGCCACACCATAGCTTTGCTTGTCAGATAAATCGGACTGGTAACCAGCAGCAGGGTAGTGAGTGCCGACATGCACGATTGGATGCCTACTCCAATAAGGACAAGCCGCAGGGCGCTTACGCCTTTTTTCCAGGCTAGCATATAGATAAGTACGGTCACGATTCCCGCGCCGAACAGCGCCGATACCGGGAGCCATTGAATAGAAGCTGTAGGAAATAGCATGATGAATCCAATGGCTGCAACAGATGCTCCGCCTGTAATGCCGAGCAGGTCGGGAGAGGCAAGCGGATTGCGTACCATTCCTTGAAGAATGGCTCCCGATACTGCCAGGCAGGCCCCCACCAGTATGGCTGTGAGCACGCGCGGCAGGCGGAACGTCTGGATAATCAATGCATGTTCAGCCGCTCCGATGCCGAGCAGTGTCTTCATTACATCCGTCGGTTGAATAAAGAAATCTCCTATTCCTACGCTCAGGAGAAATAATGCCAGTGTAAGCAGCAAAAATAGTAGAGTGATGATCACGGCGCGTTTGTCGATCAGGAAAGAGAACGGCCACCTCTTGCCTCGTACATATACATACTTTCTCATGACTGCGCCGCTCCTTTCCGTGCCGCATAAATAAAGAACGGCGCCCCGAGCAGTGCGGTCATAACTCCGATCGGCAGCTCTTTCGGCATAGCCACGAAACGGGCCGCAATGTCCGCAAGCAATAACAAAATCGCACCGAGCAGCGCGCTGTACGCTACCATCCAGCGCATATCAATACCAACGATCGCACGCGCGATGTGCGGAATGATAAGTCCAATAAAGCTAATGGGTCCGGCGACTGCGATGGAGCTGCCGGCCAGTATGACAATCAGAAGACCTGCCGCTACTTTGACAAGCGCAGTCCGCTGACCGACCCCTCTGGCTACGTCTTCTCCGAGCCGTAGCGTATTCATCGGTCCGGCGATAACGAACGATGCCGCAATTGCCACCGCCATATAAGGAAGCACGGATACGAGAACGTCCAGTTTGCGTCCGGCCACTGATCCGGCCAACCAGAACAGCACTTCTTCCATAGCTGACTCCCTTATTAATAGAATGCCCTGTGTAAACGAAGAAGCGAGCGCATACATCGCCGCGCCTGCCAGCGTAAGCTTAAGCGGCGTTGCTCCTTCCCGGCCTAACGAACCGAGCGCATAAACGGCGATTCCGCTTAACGCCGCTCCGAAAAAGCCAATCCATGTCAGCGCGGTCAGTGTGCTGACAGAAAAGAAGGCAACGGCAATGACAATGACAAGCGATGCTCCGGCATTGATCCCAAGAATGCCGACATCAGCCATCGGATTACGTGTAAGCGCCTGGATGAGCACCCCGCAGATACCAAGGCACATTCCGACAGCGACCGCAATCAGCGCCCGGGGAATCCGGGCTTCCCTAATGACGATATGCTCGTTCGTTCCCGAAAAATTTGTATAGGCTTCCAGCAGCGTGCGCCAGCTTGTGTGGATGACGCCAAACACGATACTGGCGTATACCGCAGACACAAGAAGAATGGCGCCGATGAGAAGCCCTGCAATTTTTAATTGAATGTTTGGCAGTAAAACTTTCATCCCTTTTCCTACTTCCGTCTTCATCTAATATGATGTATATTTATTTTTCAATTCATTGATAAAGTTTACGGGCATCTAAGGGATCTGTCAATGATTTTGAGATTCATTATCACTTATTTAGCATATTCTATTGACAAAAAGAAGCAGAGCAGATAGGATAAAAAAAGTTAATGATAATCATTATCAAATATAAAAATAAAGGGGAGAACAACTGTGTTTGCTACATACGCACGAAAGAAAAGAAATATGTTTACATTCCTGGCTATGCTGCTCGCTTTTGCAGTATTTGTCGCCGGATGCGGCTCACAGCAAACCGTCTCTGAAAAAGGCGGGGAAGAGACGAAGAAGGAAGAAGCGACCCGCACGGTAAAACATGCAATGGGAGAGACAAAAGTGCCGGAGCATCCGCAAAAAGTGGTTATTCTTACCAATGAAGGTACGGAAGCGTTGCTGGCGCTTGGCGTAAAGCCGGTCGGTGCGGTGAAATCGTGGACAGGGACGGATGAACCGTTCTATAAGCATATCGCCAAAGACATGGAAGGTGTAACGGTAGTAGGAGACGAACATCAACCGAACCTGGAGAAAATTGCCGCGTTGAAGCCGGACTTGATTCTGGGCAATAAAATGCGTCAAGAGAAAATTTATCAGCAGCTCTCCGCCATTGCACCGACTGTATTTAGCGAAGAGTTGCGTGGTGCCTGGAAGGACAATTTCAAGCTGTATGCCGAGGCGCTGAACAAAAAGGCGGAAGGTGACAAATTGCTGGCTGATTGGGATAAGCGCATCGCTGACTTTAAGCAAAAGGCCGGGGATAAGCTTTCCACGAAAGTATCCGTTGTCCGTTTCATGACAGGGAAAACACGTATTTATTACAAAGATACATTCTCAGGTATCATTCTTAATGAAATTGGCTTTGCCCGTCCGGCTGCACAGGACAAAGATGAGTTTGCCGATGAGGTGACAAAAGAACGTATCCCGGAAATGGACGGCGACATTCTATTCTATTTCACATATGAAACAGGTGACGGCCAGGCATCGCAAGCTGAGAAAGAGTGGACGAATGATCCGCTGTGGAAGAATCTAAGTGTCGTGAAGAAGGGGCAGGCCCACAAAGTGGATGATGTTATCTGGAATACGGCAGGCGGCATAAAAGCAGCCAACCTGATGCTTGATGATTTGGAGAAATACTTTTTAAAGCAGTAATATTAGATAGTGCAAAAAGCAAAAGCGGGGAAACAAGCACTCAACTTGTTTCCCCGCTTTTTATCGCTTTGCGCGGCATTGTACAGCGTTTGGGTTGTTTGGTTATTGTCCGATTTTCGCTGAGACCCGCTTTTCGAGTTCGTCCAAAATGTCTTTTCCTTCTTCTTTGCTTAACAAATCGAGGCGAGTCAAAAAGTCGATTACGCGCGAAAGGCCGAACAATTGCGTATCGAGCACTTCTTCATACAGCGGGCATTTCGGCATTGTCAGATTGCTGCGCTGTACCTCAATGAGGTGTTCGATTTTATCGGCTTCCGCTTTCAGCAGTTGCAGTGCTTGTGCTTTTATTTCGTTCATAGGAATAGCCACCTTCTCCTTGTCTATCCTTGCATTGTTTAGAAGGAAGTCATTTTTTTTGCCATTTATCTTGAGTATAGCAAAAAAGGAGAAGATGTGCAGTCTTTCGTTATGCTTTTGGGAGATCATTCTTCGGCCGATGGGCAAGCATGCCGTACTGCAGAACTTCGGCGATTTCCGACGCCAACTGCTTCGCGCTTTTTTCTCCGTTGAACAGCCAGCGTTCGGCGGAGGCGTGTATGGTGGCAAATATGCATTCAGCGACGACATCAAGCGCAAGGCCTTCACGGATATGGCCGGCCAGCCAATTCTTCCGGGCGTTCTCACGGATAAGTCCTGTAATCTCTTCATGAATCACCGTAGCTTCCGGTGATTCGTACAGTGCCACACGAACAAGCTCGCGGTTCTTTAGCAAAAACGTAAGCACGTCTTCAATGTTTTGCCGCATCTTCGCAGGAACGTCAGAGGGAGCAAGCGCGGTGACATTGCTGCCGGAGTCGCCGAATACGCGCAACTGCTGCTTAAATTCGGCTACAAGCTCGGAAAGTATCGCCTCTTTGCTCGGAAAATACAAATAGAACGCGGCCTGAGTGAGGCCGGCCGCTTTCACGATATCGCTGACTTTGGTCGCATGATAACCACTGCGGGCGAATTCTTCTGCCGCCGCCTCCATAAGACGATGGCGGCTCTTTTCTCCTTTTTCTGTCCGACCTCGTTTTTTGCTCATAATCGCCCTCTTTTCACTTAGATAACTGGTAAGTCAGTTATATCATGGGTAGTGAGAAAAGAAAACCCATATAGACAGGCGATTATAATTTTGATTTTTAAGGTAAGACTACGACTGTTATCATTATTTTTGCTTCTAGTGTCTTGACTTATTTGCTAAAATTGGTATAATTAATTATAATCATTTTAAATAAACAACATATCTAAATTAACAATATCAGGAGGTTGGAAAATGAAAAACATTACCGAAGTATTGAACCAACAAATCGCCAACTGGACAGTGCTGTACGTAAAATTGCACAACTATCACTGGTATGTGAAGGGAAGCCAGTTCTTCACGCTGCATGCGAAATTCGAAGAATTCTATAACGAAGCGGCGCTTCATATCGACGAGCTGGCTGAACGCCTGCTGGCCTTAAAAGGCGCGCCGGTAGCGACGATGAGCGAGGCGCTTGAACTCTCTTCGGTAAAAGAAGCAACGAACAAAGAAGATGCACGTGAGATGGTGCAAACGCTCATCAATGATTTCGAACAGATCAATAAAGAACTGAAAGAAGGCATGGAATTAGCCGACAAGGAGAACGATGAAGTGACGGGGGATATGCTGCTTGCAATTCACTCATCGCTTGAGAAACATATCTGGATGCTTACTTCATTCCTCGGATAACATGCAGAGGAATGAATAAGGAGAGGATTTTAACGTAGAAAAAGGCAGCGGCCTTTTTCTTCTCTGGATCTTTTTTCTCTCCTTCCGTATTTCTTTATTTCAGGATTTTCACAGAACAGTTAAGAAACGCTCTGGAACATAGCTGGATTCCAGAGCGTTTTTATGTACGGAAGATGGCTTTATATTTTCTCATCGCTTCTCCTCATGCCCGGCCTTGGCGAATGAATACAGCAAGAACGGCGAAGAAATCAGCAGAACCATAAACAAAGCAGCTTCAATTACATGTACATCCATCGGGTATCCACCCCTTAATTGAAAATAATTATTATCATCAATTATAAAGTGGTGTAGAAGATGCGTCAATGAAAATTCGCCTATTTTTAATTTTTCCACTTCCCAATAGGGTAAAAGTAAATTATAATAATTATAATTGAATTGCCTATATGCAAAAAAATTAACCTAGAACAAAAAATGAAAATCATTCTTAATTAGAAATCGGGTGTGCTGCTGTCGTTTACGATAGCAGCATTCGTGCTTTCTGCAGAAAAATTGAGATTTATTATCAGAGGTGAGCGGAAATGAACGAAATAAAATCGACATGTGCGCCGGCTGTATCGGTGAAACCGAACACCGGGACGGACTGGCAGCAGACGTTGAAACGACATGGGGAAGGCATCGCAGCAGTCGTATGCGGAGTGCTGACATTCGGTGCGTGGATGACGCAGAGCAGCGGAACAGTGTGGCCTTTCGTGTTGTATGTGCTGGCATACTTCATCGGAGGATATGCCAAAGCGAAAGAAGGTCTTGTCACGCTGTTCAAAGAGCGGGAGCTTGATGTTAACCTTCTCATGTTGTTGGCGGCCATCGGGGCGGCCAGCATCGGGTACTGGTTTGAAGGAGCGATTTTAATCTTTATTTTCTCGCTGAGCGGTGCGCTGGAAAGCTATACGCTCTCGCGCAGTTACCGTGATATCGAATCGCTGATGGATTTGAGACCCGAGACGGCCCTCCGCTATAAAGACGGAGTAGAGACGCGTATTAAAATCGAAGAGCTGAGCGTAGGCGATCTGATCATTGTCAAACCGGGCGAGCGTATTCCGGCGGACGGAACGATTCGCGAAGGAGTCTCTTCCGTTAATCAGGCATCCATTACCGGTGAGTCCATTCCGGTAGAAAAGGAAAAGGACGATACCGTATTTGCGGGTACACTGAACGGGGAAGGGTCGCTTCTGATCGAGGTCGGGAGCGAAAGTGAATCCAGCCTGTTTTCAAAAATCATTCAGTTGGTGCAGGACGCCCAGAGCGAAATGCCGCCGTCACAGCAATTCATCGAACGGTTTGAAGGGCTGTATGCCAAAACGGTCGTCGGTATCACATTATTGTTGATGCTGATACCGCACTATGCGCTGGGCTGGACATGGTCCGAGACGCTGTACCGGGCGATGGTATTTCTGGTTGTCGCATCTCCGTGCGCGCTGGTTGCTTCCATTATGCCGGCGATGCTGTCTGCTATTTCGAATAGTGCCCGCAGGGGGGTGCTATTCAAAGGGGGGGCCCATCTAGAGAATTTAGCCGGTGTTCGTGCGATTGCGTTTGATAAAACCGGTACGCTGACCATGGGTCGTCCACAGGTGACCGATATCGTGCCGCTGCAGGATTATAGTGAAGAAGAACTGCTGTGGATCACCGGTTCCATCGAAAGTCTTTCCGAGCATCCGATTGGCCGGGCGATAACCGAGAAGGCACAAAATACGGGCCGGCCGCTGGCACGTCCGCAGAATCTGCAGGCGGTGACAGGATTTGGCGTCGTGGCGGAATTTGAAGGCCAGACATGGAAAGTCGGAAAAGAAGCGTTTGTAGACATGGCAAGCGAAAATAAAGAGCTGTTCGGCTTGCTTTCACGTCTGGAAGCGGAAGGCAAGACGGTCATTTTCGCGCAAAACGACAGGGGAATTGCCGGTCTGCTGGCAGTGCAGGATACGCTTCGCGCGGAAGCGAAAGAAACAGTGGCGCAGTTAAGAGAGCTGGGAATTACGGTCGTCATGCTTACCGGGGATAAGCGGTCAACGGCCGAAGCGATGGCTGCCGAGGCAGGCGTAGACGAAGTGTATGCCGAGCTTCTTCCCCAGCAAAAAGTCGAGAGCGTGAAAGCGTTGAAAGAGAAGTACGGCAAAGTGGCGATGATTGGTGACGGGGTCAATGATGCGCCTGCACTGGCCACCGCCTCGGTCGGTATCGCAATGGGGAATGCTGGCAGCGACGTAGCGCTTGATACGGCTGATTTGGTACTGATGAATGATGACCTGACGAAAATTCCGGTGGCGATTCGCCTGGGAAAAAAGGCGGGCCGGATTATCAAACAAAACATCGCCTTCTCGCTCGGCATCATCATTTTGCTTATCCTGTCTAACTTTGCGCAGTCGCTGACGCTCCCGCTCGGCGTCATCGGACATGAAGGAAGCACCATTCTCGTTATTTTAAATGGGCTGCGTCTGCTGAAAAGTTCATGAAAAAGAAAGAATAGCCATGAGGGGATGAGTGCAATGTGGAAAAAGGCGAACGCCTTTTTCTTCCCGGACTCTTCTTTCCTCTCCTTCTCTTTCCTTTTTTTATTCTTCTGCTGCTTTCTGTTGTGAAGAGATCGGCAGGATAATATCAAATGTCGTGCCAACGCCGGGCTCGCTATATGCTTCAATATAGCCCTTGTGGTTTTTGATGATGTTGTAGCTTACCATTAAACCGAGCCCGGTTCCTTTTTCTTTCGTTGTATAGAAGGGTTCACCCAGCCGCTGAATTTTCTCCGGGGAGATCCCCACACCCTGATCGGAGAAGCGGACGAGCATGTGCTTTTCGTCTTTGCGCAGAACTCGAACATGAATGTTCCCTCCCTGGGGCATGGCTTCAAGCGCATTCTTTAAAATGTTGATGAATACCTGCTTTAGCTGATTAGCTTCGCAATCCACCTGCGGCAGGTCCGGTCCGTAATTGGGGATAATCCGGACGTTTTTCATAATGGCCTGCGTTTCAAAGAGGTTGATTGTATGCTGGACGATCTCCTGCAGAGAATTTTTGCTGAAACGGACATGCTGCGGTTTGGCCAGCATCAAAAAGTCGCTAATAATTAATTCGATACGATCGACCTCGGACAGCATAATCTTCGAATAAGGAAAATGTGTGTCTCCTTCCTGATTAAACAGCTGGATGAATCCTTTCAGCACGGTTAACGGGTTGCGGATTTCATGCGCAACCCCTGCCGCCAGGCTTCCGGCGATTGATAAGGTGTCGGCTTTGCGCAGCGCATCTTCGGTCTTTTTGCGATCGGTAATGTCTCGAATCACTCCCATTATGGCCGGCTGCTTGTTGTATTGAATCGGTGTGACCGCCACATCTACGTCAAGAATGCTGCCATCTCGATGAATGAGCTTTTCCTCAACTGGCTCTGCGGAAATGTTCTCTTTCATCATTTTTTGAATGCGTTGTTTGACTCCTTCGTGATAATCCGGATGGATATAATCGAAGAGCGACTGACCAATGAGTTCCTGCGGGTCGTCATAGCCAAGCATGCGGGCACCGGATGTGTTAATGAATAGACATTTTCCTTCTTGATGGACCAGAATCATGTCAGGGGAGAGCTCTACGAGTCGCCGGTACAGCTGCTCGCTTTCACGCAACTGTTTTTCTTTCTCCTCTAAGGCCTGTTTCGAGAGATGAGAGGAGATGACATCCCGGCGAATTACGATGTAGAGTACAATTCCGGTAATAAACGTAAATATGAGTGCTTTGGTAACATTAATCAAATACGTATTCGCAGACTGATCCAGTATTTCCATAATAAATTTGTCGGACACTAGAATGTATATGGAAGAGAAAAGAATATAAAGGATGGGTATTTTATAGATTTTGAAATCGGAAAACATAAAGATTCCTCCGTCTTTAGCAAAGTCGCTTCTATCATATTACTATATCCGTAATTTTTATCGAGATTAAATGCAAAAAATTTTAACCTAAATTTGTATTTTACCCGCATATTCTACTCTTTCTTTTTTACTAAACAAAAATATTTATCGGAGACGAAAGAAGAGCAGCAGATGTATCGGGAAGAAAATCCGGATTGGGTGGCAACCTGGGACCCTGACTGGGGCGATCGCATGACGGAGCTTGTGTTCATTGACGTGGGCATGAACCAGGCGGCGTTCGGATGAAAGACAATGGAGGGCATCCTGTGTGTGCAGGATGCTTTTTCTTTTGTGAAAAAGAATCATTATTATTTAATTGTATGCATACAGTGATCAAGAAAAGGAGGGACAAACCATGATGCGTAGTGAAAGCTGGCAATTTGATGTGGGAAGATTTGCGCAGGGGATGATTCTACTCAACTTCGCTCTGTTTTTGTACAAGGTTATAAAAACCGGGGAAATCAATCGGCTGGTGGCGCCGTCCTTTGTTTTTTTAACGGTAGGAATGATGGTGCTGATATGTTTGATGACCGTATATGCTTTCGTTACTTGTCTGCATCGTAACGGAGAAGAGAGTAGATGCGACTGCTGCGATCGCCCGCTTCGTTCGCCGCTGCGCCTATCCTGGCTGCTGCTCATGGTGCCTTCTGTGCTGGGCATCTGTTTTCCGGTTTCATCGCTGGGCACTTCTATGCTGGATACGGCGCGACACACGGTTCCACAAGAGAAAGATCGTGTGCCGTCTGCTGTTATGCCACCTTTGTTTGATAATCGCCTGCTCTCTTTGTCGCAGTCCCACTCATCGGAAAAGGCGGCCGAACTCTCGCTTCTGGATATGCAGGAGCATTTTTATGATAAGAAGGAACAGTATATAAAACGGCCATACAGGCTGACGGGCATTGTCTACCATCCGCCCGGCTGGCCGTCCGAACGGATTATCCTGATGCGCTTTGCGATCTCCTGTTGCGCCGCCGACGCGATTCCGATTGGTGTAATTGCCGAAAGCCCGGTTATGGCACGATTGAAAGACAATACATGGGTGAATGTGCAGGGCGGGCTGAACGTACGGCAGATGCCGGGAGCAGACGCACTTGTGCCGTTGAATTGGACGTACGGTCAGGTGGTGCAGCCGGTTCTGACAGCGTCGCAGGTTGAAGTGATTCCAGAGCCTGCTGAACCATATCTTTCGGTGCCGGTAATCGACCTGACCGGAGGTGAAAGCTAACGTGTGGCAGAATGCGCAAACCGTTTTCTTATCCATTCTTCTTGAATCGCTTCCGTTTGTTTTGGCGGGAGTACTGGTTTCATCTGTTATTCAAAGCATGGTATCGCAGGAGACATTTTTGCGCATGATACCAAAGCGCAAAACGCTGGCAGTCGTTTATGCTTCGCTCTTGGGGCTTGTACTGCCGGTATGCGACTGCGGCGCAGTGCCGGTGGCACGGAGTTTAATGCAGAAGGGAGTACCGGTTTCGGCGGCGATGGCATTCGTGCTTGCGGCACCAGCGATAAATCCGCTGACGATGGTAGCGACCTATGTGGCGTTTGGCGGCAGCACCGTAATGATGGGATTACGCACCGTGGCGGCCCTAAGTATCGCAGTCCTGGTGGGCTGGCTGTTCCTCTGGTTGCGAATCGAGAAGGTTAAGCCATTTCCGCTGGCACCTGTCGCGCTGTCTGCCACCGTTCCGACTTCTGGTACCCGATTTTTTTTAATAGCAGGTGTTCTTGGTCATGCATTGAGGGAATTGTTTGAGGTTGGCGTGTTCATTGTTGCGGGTGCAGCGGTGGCCGCCGCTATTCAAGTATGGTTTCCCGCATCCATACTGAGTGCGGTAGGGCAGCATCCCATAGGCTCGGTAGTGGGAATGATGGGGCTCGGTATTTTGTTTTCGCTATGTGCTCAGGCTGATGCGTTCGTCGCCCGTTCTCTGGCCGGAGTAAGCACAGTGGGCGGCGTTTTTGGTTTTCTGGTGATTGGGCAGATGATTGATATTCGTAATTTTTTGCTGCTGCCGCGCGCATTTCATCGAAAAGTAGTAATCCTGACATTCTTTGTTACTTTTGTGCTTACTCTTTTACTTGGAGTGATGGTGAATTACACGGATCTTTCGACTAAATGAATTAGGGAGAAACAAAAACGGAGCGATCTTCTGCTCCGTTTTTGTTTTGAACTCGCTGTTCAAGTGACCAAACGGTCCGGTTGTTTTTTATACGTAAGAAAATAATAATCGTATGGATTCTTTTCGTCTTTGATGCCTTTTTGCTTGGAGACGAGTTTCCATTCTGTTATATCGATCTCAGGGAAGTAGACGTCACCTTCAAAGCTTGCTTCGATTATGGTTAGATGAAGCGTGTCGACATACGGCAAAAACAATTTGATAATCTGGGCGCCGCCGATCACGTCAATCGGTTCCCCTTTAAAGCGCGTAAGCACTTCGTCTACAGAATGCAGGACCACGCATTCTTCCGCCCTATAATCCGGATTTTGCGTAAGCACTACGTTTGTGCGGCCCGGCAGCGGACGACCGATGGCCTCATGCGTTTTTCTGCCCATCACGATGACATGCCCCATTGTGAGGTTCTTAAAATGTTTCAGGTCGGCCGGCAGATGCCAGGGAAGCCGGTTCTCTTTGCCGATGACCCGGTTCCTATCCATTGCGACGACGATGGAAATCATGAGAACGTCTCCTTAAAGCTGGTTATTGGCCGGACGAGAGCGGTTTGCCGCTGTCGTTCCATAGCCATTCCTCCAAGATTTTTGCGGTGCGAGGTGCCATACCGTCTCCGTATTCAAAAGGGTATACGGTTTGAACGATAAAGTACCTGCCCGCATGTTTGCCGAGCAGCAGGCGATGAGAGTACCCCTGTTCTGTATACGCGTATGCTCTGATGGCCCACGGCGTATCTTTGATCTGCTGCTCATGCTCCGCTTTGTATCCGTACGTTTGAATGAAGGACACCATGTCTTCTTCGTTTTGCGAATGATTGGCCGGGAAGTATACGTTCATGAACGCTTTATCGTTACGGTATCCGTTGAAGTTTACGATAAACTGTACGGAGTCACCTTCACCGGAACTGGCCTTCTCCGCAATCATGTCGGACGGATAATACGTGGTGAACGGCCAGTTTTGCTCTTTGAACAGCTTCAGCGTAATTTTCTCCGGCATGCCTTCAATATAAATGATGCCATCTTTCACGGCCGGACGGCTCTGTCCATTCCCGCCGGAAAGCGGTGGCAGCAGCGCCGGATCGGACGGTTCTGCCGGGCGGGCTTTCAACGTCGACAATCCCCGCTCTTTGGCCGTTTTCAAAAGCTGTACCGCCTCTGCGCGAGTCAGCGGATCTTTGCCCCGGTACGCCTCGATACTTGTCTCCCCGGGAACTTTGCCGAAAGCCAGCTTTTTGCCCAGTACATACTGAATTGCATTGTTTCCCGAGTAGTGTACTCCGTCTGCTGCAGCGATCAGCTCGGCTACCTGCGTCCGGCTAATGGTGGTATGGCGTGCCTTCGTATTATGTAAGCCGGCGAGCGGGTAGCCGAGACTGTGCGCTTTTTTATAATACGGTTCGGTCCATTCTTTCCCCGTCATCTCGAGGTCTTGGACATACAGGCCTACCAGCATACGGAGAAATTCTGCTTCGGTGACCGTGCGGTTCGGTTTAAAAGTTCCGTCTCCATACCCGCTAATCACATGCATGCTGACTCCCCACGAGATTGCCCCGTTCTTCCAGGCCCAGTGGCCAGCAGGGACGTCAGTGAACGCGGGAGCGGCCGCTGCAGTTCCGCTTCCCGAGAGAAGCATAAGTGCGGCAGTGGCGGAGGCGACGGTTTGCGTAACACGTTTCTTAAGCATAAACAAGCTCCTTCCTGATCGATTTCCTATCTCTTAAGACGAAGGAAAAAGCAGGAAGGTTTCCGCTAATGCTGCAATTAGCCCTATCTGACTACGCGATTGCTGAACGTGTTAAGAAGCGGGCCTGCTTCGCAGGCGTACGGCAATCCAGAGAATGATGCTCGCACCCAGCAGTACGCCCAGTGCCAAGAGACCGTAGTCATGCACGGCGGTCCCGATTTTATCGATATAGCGGCCGAACGCACGGCCAACCATGAAGAACACAAGTGTCCAGGCGAAACCTACCGTATAGGAAAACAGCGCATAGCTCGCAAACGGCATACGTCCAATACCGACGAGGTAGGGTACAAGATGGCGAACGATCGGAAATGCATAGCTGATGCACAGCGAATAAGAACCGTACTTGTTGATTAGGTCGTATGATTTGGTTAAATATTTATCAATGTTTTTCTTCTTTTGCAGTTTATTCAGCACCGGCGGTCCCATTACACGCCCCAGGCCATAACCGATGGACAAGCCGGAGACCACGCCGAGATACGTAATAAGAAACGCAGGGATAGGATCGAGCAGGCCGAGCGCAGTCACGAATCCCCCGGTCATAACCACGACTTCATCTGGAATCGGCATGCCGACGATGCCGAGCCATAAACAAAAAAAGAGCGCGGCATAGCCGTACTGCCCGATAAGCCCAATTAATGTATCAACGTCCATATTATCCCCCATTATGTTTGATTTCTTTCCCCATTATAAAGAGTTTCCCATAAGATTAAAAGATTGCCGACAAATTGAGGAGCATGCAGCATAAGTGCAGGAAGCAAGTGCAATTAAATAATTTTTTGAAATAAATTTGAACAAAATGTGATAATCCCTAAAAAATGTGGGTAAGAATTAACTATTACTACATTTTTGTAAAGGGGTTTTCAAGTCATGAATTGGATTGCTAAGCAATGGCACAATGCATGGGCCAATTATTACGCATCCAAGATTGAGAGCCTGGACAGCAGTGAGGATCGGTACGATGCAGATGTACGTACGTATCATTCGAAAAAGTTTATTTCTCATTATGAAGCATTGTATGGAGCTGAACAGCAAAATCAGGCAAGCGACGAATCTATGCGCATCTTTTAATAAAGCCACCATAGCTTTTCAGACGCAACCCCGACATGAAAATGATGGGAAGGACGTCTGACTTTTGCGGTACGAAGGAAAATAGGGAAGAGAACGAGGAGATGATTTCAATGTGGAAAAAGGCGAACGCCTTTTTTTTCCTGGATCTTATTTCCTCTTATCTCTCCTTCTTTCCTCACAATTTTCACAGAAAAGATACATGTCTTGCAAAAACTTCGTCAATGGGTTATTATATAGTCATCAAAACGAATACAGAGCCTGCGATGTGCGATTCATTTTTATTGTTTCGAACCTTACGAATAACAAGGGAGTCCAAGATTAAGCTGTGGACGCTATGCTCGCTGTGAGTGAGACAGCGGAAGTAGTTTTGCGGACACCCACCTGCGAGAGCGGGTTTTGAAACATGGGGATGAAACGGCATAGGCGGGGTTATATATGTATGAATGAAGAAGAACACTTTTGTCGGACGTAACGTGTTCTTTTTATTTGTCTGCACATGAAAAAACTCTCATCCCAGGTGATGAGAGTTTTTTCATGTGCAG
>NZ_DFMZ01000032.1:0-10421 GCF_002375825.1 Aneurinibacillus sp. UBA3580 | reverse complement strand
GCCGCTCTTCCGCTTCCTTCAGCGTTTTTTCTACCGCTTCACCAGGGTAAATTGCTACAGAAGCGGCAAGCGCCTGGCCGATTGTCTTCTCCCGGCGCGCTTCTTCGAGCGCTTTGTTGACCTCGTCGCGGATTTCCACCAGACGGTCCCATTTTGCTTCAAGCGCTTCATCGATCTGCTTCGCGTCTACATCCGGCATATCGGTCAGTTGCACGCTTTCTACTTCAGTTCCAGGAATGTATTTCCATACTTCATCCGCCGTATGCGGGATGATCGGTGCTACCAGACGCACAAGATCCAGCAGGATATCATACATTACCGTCTGTGCGGAACGACGGCGGAGCGATTTCTCCGCATCCGCGTAGAGACGATCTTTCGAGATATCAAGATAGAAGGAGCTCAGCTCAATCGAGCAGAAATTGTGAATCGTATTGTATACCGTATGGAACTGGTACTCTTCATACGCTTTGCGTACTTTCTGGATTACCTTCTGGTTTTTCATCGCCATATAGCGATCCAGCTCGTCCAGTTGCTCATACGGTACGCGATCCGTCTTCGGATCGAATCCTTCCAGGTTGCCAAGCAGGAAGCGGAATGTGTTGCGGATTTTACGGTATGCTTCCGCAATCTGCTTCAATATACCGTCAGAGATGCGCACGTCTGCCTGATAATCCACGGATGCCACCCACAGGCGCAGAATATCAGCGCCAAGCTGGTCCATAATCTTCTGCGGCACGATGACATTGCCGAGCGATTTGGACATCTTGCGGCCTTCTCCGTCCAATGTAAAGCCATGACTTAACACCGCTTTGTACGGCGCCTGTCCGTACACGGCTACCGCAGTCGACAACGACGAGTTAAACCAGCCGCGATACTGGTCGGAGCCTTCCAGATACAGATCCGCCGGCCATGCCAGCTCTTCGCGCTCGCGGAGCACCGCTTCGTGGCTGGATCCGGAATCGAACCATACATCCATGATGTCGGTCTCTTTGCGGAAATGTTTACCGCTGCAGTGCAGGCAAGACGTTCCTTCCGGCACCAGCTCGTCCGCTTCTTTTGCGAACCAGACGGAAGAACCCTCACGGCGGAACAGCTCGGAGATATGGTTGATCGTATCGTCAGTGATGAGCGGTTCGTTGCAATCCAGGCAGTAAAAGATAGGAATCGGCACACCCCATACGCGCTGACGGGAGATGCACCAGTCGCCGCGGTCCGCGATCATGTTATGCAGACGCTGTTCGCCCCAATGCGGCATCCATTTCACTTCTTTAATCGCTTTGAGCATCTGTTCGCGGAATCCGTCAATTGAGGCAAACCACTGCTCGGTCGCCCGGAAGATGATTGGCTGTTTGGAACGCCAATCGTGCGGGTACGAGTGGGTAATGAATCCTAAGTGCAGCAGGGCGCCTGCTTCTCTCAGTTTTTCTGTAACCAGTTTATTGGCGTCTTCATAGAATACGCCTTCGAATCCCGGCGCTTCCTTGGTCATCACGCCTTTTCCGTCGACCGGACACAGAACGTCGAGACCGTATTTCTGCCCGAGATAGAAGTCGTCTTCCCCGTGACCGGGAGCCGTATGAACGCAGCCGGTACCGGCGTCAAGCGTAACGTGCTCACCCGGCAGCAGCGGAGAAGTGCGATCATAGAACGGATGGCGGCATACGACACCTTCAAGCTCGGCACCTTTGTACGTAGCCGTCACTTCATATCCTTCCCATCCGATCGTTTTCGCTACGTTCTCTAACAGGCCGGAAGCAACGAGGAATTTATCCTCTCCCACTTTGACCAGAGAATATTCTAACTCCGGATGAATCGCAATTGCCAGGTTGGCCGGAATGGTCCACGGTGTGGTTGTCCAGATAACGACTTTATCGCCTTCCGCAAGCGTACCGTTGCTCTGAATAACCGGGAATGCCACATAAATGGACGCAGAACGTTTGTCTTTGTATTCAATTTCCGCTTCCGCCAGTGCAGTCTCGGAAGACGGGGACCAGTACACGGCTTTCAGCCCTTTATAGATATAGCCTTTTTTGGCCATTTCGCCAAAGATTTTAATTTGGCGCGCTTCGTATTCCGGCTTCAGCGTAATATACGGATTCTTCCAGTCGCCTCGCACACCCAGGCGCTTAAACTGGTCTCTTTGCTTGTCTACGTATTTGTATGCATAATCCGCACAGCGTTCGCGGAACTCGACTATGCCTACTTTATGGCGGTCGATCTTCTCGTTTTTAATAATCGCATGCTCGATTGGCAGACCATGCGTATCCCAGCCCGGTACGTACGGCGCGTCGAAGCCGGACATCGATTTGGAACGGACGATGAAGTCTTTTAACACTTTATTCAGCGCGTGGCCGATATGAATATCGCCGTTCGCGTACGGCGGTCCGTCATGCAGAATGAACTTCGGACGCCCGCCCGTGCGTGCCTGAACTTTCTCGTATATTTTATTTTCTTCCCACCATGCCTGCATCTCAGGTTCGCGGGTCGGCAGATTTCCCCGCATCGGAAAGTCCGTCTTTGGCAGTTTCAGCGTTTTACTGTAATCCATCCTCGATTCATCTCCCACAGATAAGTATACTAATCACAAAATAGCCTTCCCAGCCCATCTAAACGGGACGAGAAGGCTACTACATATCCCTTTGAAGAAATCTGGTGTATTCTAGAAAGTATAGACCAGTCATTGCCCAAACGTCAACCGATGCCCGTAAATCATTGAAAAAAGAAGGAAAAAGGAAAGAAATAAGAAGGACGGGCGAAAAAGGCCACTGCCCTTTTCTACACTAAAATCTCATCTTTTTCTCTTTTTTTCACCCTATTTCAATGGCATGGTTTGTAACTGATTAGGCATGATGGTTTAATCAGTTATATTTTTAGCCAGGTCTTCTTCGATTTTTTCGAAGTTCTCCCAATCGCCATTGTCAAGCATTTCAAGCTGCGCTTCTAAAATGGAACGGAAACGCATACGATATACGGAAGCGCGGCGCTTCAATTCATCGATCTCGGAAACGAGCTTGCGCGATTTCGCAAGCGCTTCGTTAATCAAGCGATCGGCGTTTTTCTCCGCTTCTTTGATGATGAGTTGCGCTTCTTTACGCGCATTTGCTTTCAATTCATCCGACGTCTCCTGTGCCATAATGAGCGACTTCTTCAACGTCTCTTCGATATTGGCGAATTGGGACAGCTTCTCATTCAGCGTCGCTACCCGCTCTTCGAGCTCGCGTTTCTCCTTAAGCAGAATATCGAATTCTTTAATAATTTGGTCAAGGAATTCATTGACCTGATCCTCATCATACCCGCGAAAGACGCGGCTAAACTCTTTATTATGAATATCTAATGGCGTTAACGACACACCGTTCCACCTCCCATAGATCTTACAAACATTCAATCAAAGACGGCGACTTTCATTTTGATTCGCCCTTTTTTCGTTTCGCCCCCGATTTCGTTCACTTTAAAGCGGCCAAATCCCTTAAACGAAACCACGTCTCCCGCTTCGAGCTGAAACGACGGATCATTAACCTCACGAAAGTTTACTTTCGCCCGCCCATTCTGGATGGGTGCAATGGTTTTAGCCCGCGAAAGACGGTACACGTCTCCGATGACGGCATCAAGCCGGGGCGACTGTACGGTAAACGAAAGCGTACGAAACGATTGCTCAGGCACATCAATCTTATCAAGCGGTTTCGATTCCACCATAACATGGATTCGGTGAACCTGGGTCATATGTAAACGCACATACTCCGCAATTTCCTCTGCGACCAAAAGCTGCGCGCCTTCCTTATGGACAAGTATATCCCCAAATTTTTCCCTCTTTATACCTAACCCAAGCAACGAGCCGAGATAATCGCGATGCTCAAGCGTAAGAAACTGATTGCTTCCTTTTACCTCAAGCAGCTCTACCCCGAACTCTTCTTGTGTCGGCTCCATATATTGCGGATAAAGTACGATCCGCACGCGCTCGGCTCCTTCATATCCGCCAAACTCCGCAACATATACCCCCGCCTCGCGGTTTGCAAGCGACCGAACGATAAACGCCTGACGTGGGTCAAGAAAATCCGTACGGATAACTTCGTACCGATCACGGACACGACCCGTCCACTCCAGCACCCGCTCGACGAACGGGTGCTCATCCCGTCGGAAATGCTGATACAGACTCATCACCCTACACCAGCGACGCCAAAATGCTAAGCAATCCAATTCGTGCAAAATGCAGCGCAAACAGCGCGACAATCGGAGAAATATCAATCATACCGAGCGGTGGAATAAAGCGGCGGAAAATCTGTAAATACGGCTCTACCAGCCGTCCCAGCATCTCTCCGAACGATGTTTCACGTAACTGCGGAAGCCAGGACATCAAAATATAGACAATGATCATGTAATAATAGACATTGAACGCAAATTCAATAATCCCGAAAAGTTGACCCATTTCCTCACCTCAACTACTTTAACCTCTGTCATCAAACATCATTTCCGTGATGTTGCCCTGCATCTCCATATGCTCGGGCAGGCACACAAACGTCTTATGGCCGACGCGCTGAATGTTTCCATTAATAGCGTACACTGTACCGCCCAAAAAGTCGATAATCCGCTTCGCCTGTTCGGTAGGAACGCGCTGTAAGTTGATGATAACGCCACGTCTGGAGCAAAGGTGATCCGCAATCTCCTGCACTTCTTCATATGACTTTGGTTCCACCAGCATGACACGGGGCGTCTGTTCTTTCACGGCGTGCAGGCTGACGACGTTGCCGCTCTGGCGGCCCCTGCGCGGCTTTACGTAAGACTCTTCCTCTTCTTCGTATTCCGCCTGTTCGTCGATAATTTCTTCATATACTTCCGGCTCGCCACCAAGCCCAAAAAACTCTCTGATTTTATTAACGACGCCCATGTTCATCGCTCTCCTTACTCATAATTTCAATTTCGTTCATCACCGACCAGCGTAGAACCCAACCGAATGAACGTTGCCCCTTCCTCAACGGCGATGTGGTAATCGTTCGACATCCCCATGCTCAAATGTTCAAGCGGAAGTTCCGGATACTTCTCTTTCATACGATCGCGAAGCTCGCGAAGTTTCCGGAAGAGCCATCTTGTCTCTTCCGGATCTTCCACATAGGGTGCCATTGTCATAAATCCGCTCACTTCGATGTGCGGCATATCGCGAAGAATCATAAGAAAGTCCGGCACATCCTGAGAATTTAGGCCATGCTTCGTCTCTTCGCCCGAAATATTTACCTGTACCATACAGCGGGTGACAATGTCTTGCTGAGCGCCGCGCTTATTCAACTCTTTCGCCAGGGAGAGACGGTCGAGCGAATGCACATATGTAAAGCGGCCGATCATATCCCGCACTTTATTCGTCTGCAAGTGGCCGATGAAATGCCAGGTAGCCGCTTCCGCACCCAGCGCTTCCCATTTAGGCACCGCATCCTGCGTCCGGCTTTCGCCGATGTGCCGGATTCCCGCCTCAAGCGCTGACCGTGTTGTTTCTAAAGAGACATATTTGGTGACCGCTACAATCTGCACCTCAGACGGATTGCGTCCGACACGGTCGCAACAGGCTGCAATGGTTGCTTGTACTTGTCGCAAGTTTTCTGCAATATATGACAACGTCTTTCCTTACCCCTCTTTCAGTGCAATAAAGGCCGCCATCCGGCCTGTTTTTCCATTTTCTTTCCGATGGGAGAAGAATAAATCTGTTCTACAACTTGTACATAAATGACTCACTTCGATACAGCCGGGCAAAATTCCTGCTTCTTCAAGCAAAATTCGATTCGTTTCCTGCAAATTCAACATGTATTTTCCTGCTTCCGATCCGGCAACCAGCACGCACGAAGATTTATCCCCTATGACTTCTTTTATCCGGTCAGCTACCATATCGCTGACTTCATAACAGCATGCGCCAATAGACGGGCCAATCGCAGCGAAAATATCTTCCGGCCTCGTGTTCCATGTCCGCGCTATCGTTTCCACCATTCTCGGGCCAATACGCGCTACCGTTCCCCGCCATCCCGCGTGCGCCACCCCAATCACCTGTACTTCGGGCGCATAGAAAAACAGAGGAACACAATCCGCATAAAACGAGGCGAGAAATACATTGGCTTTATCGGTAAGCAATCCGTCGGTCCTGGCAATGGCTTCTTCGTTCGCCATCCGGCCCGCACCCACGTCACTATCCGCGATAATGCGAATTTCATTTCCATGCACCTGGTCTGCACATGTAAAGGACGCGTAGGAAAATCCATTCTCCTCCGCGAGCTTTCTTCTATTCTCAATTACATGCTCCGGGATGTCGCCCACGTGCAGCCCGCAGTTGAAGCTGTCAAACGCCTCCTGGCTCGCTCCGCCCTTCCGGGTGGAAAAGCCGGCTACAAGCCGGGGCCATCTGCGCTCCCAATCGGTCAAGCGCAGCATGAACTCCCGCTCCTGCATGACAAATGGATCCATTCTCTTCCCTCCTCATAAGAATCTTACCATTCTCTCTCTTATAAGAAAAGAAAGGAATGCGAGCATTACGGGCGATATCCGCCTTCTCCGACTTCCGGCTTGACCAACGGCATCACGTCATCGAGCCGGACAAGAATGACATCCTTACCGATCTTAACGATATTACGCCATGGTATGGTGATCTCCTCCCCTCCGCCAAACAATCCAAAGAACTTACCGTTTCCCTTCCCCGGTACGAAGATCGCTTCGACCCGTCCGGCTTGAAGATTGATTTCCAAATCGGTGACCTGGCCCAGGTTCTTCCCATCCAATATATTGACCACATCTTTCTCTTGAAATTCCGAAATTTTGACCATATCCTTTTCACCTCGCAATGTACATGCACCGTGCATAGCATTTGTCTAGTAGTATGAAAGAAAAAGGCCTTCACCTTTTTCTACATTAAAAGCTTCTCCTCATCCTTTCCTCTCTTTCCTTCGAACCACAAAAGTCAGCCCTCCTTGCCATCATTTTCATGTCGGGGCGATGGCTGAAAAGTGATGGCGCTTTGTTTCTTTACGCACTCTGCTGTTGATAGTATATGTTCTAATATTGAGAAATGTCCTAAAAGTACTTCTTCTCTCCCAGGTACTTGTCAGAATACATACCCGGCTGTATACTTATTCGCATATGTTTATGAATAAACAATTATGCGAATAAATCGGGAGGTCAATATAGTTATGAAAAGGAAAGTTTCACTAGTGCTGCTCGCATGTCTGTTCATATTCATGCTTGCCGGATGCGGCGGTGGAGCAAACGAAACAGGCAAGACTGCAGGTGAAGAGAAAATCGTAATCGGAACGGATGCATCCTTCCCGCCATTTGAATCGATGTCGCCGACGGGCGAGCCAGAGGGCTTCGATGTCGATTTGATTAAAGCGATTGCCGAGTCACAAAACATAAACGTCGAAGTAAAACATACCGGATGGGATCCGATGATGGCGGGTCTTGAAGACGGCTCCGTGGATGCGGCTATCGCCGGTATCACAATTACTGATGACCGTAAGAAAACGATGGAGTTTACCGCTCCCTACTTTACTGCTAAGCAGGTCATTCTTGTGAAAAAAGACGCCCCGGCCGTAAGCACAATCGCCGATTTGAAAGGAAAGAAAATCGGCGTTCAGTCCGGCACGACCGGCCAGTTTCTGGTGGAAGACAAGCTGGGTAAAGGCTACAGCGGACTCAAAGGCTACGAAGAAGTGGCAGGAGCCATCGAAGATATGAAAAACGGCCGCATCGACGCTGTGGTGGCGGACAATGCAGTAGTGAAAAAATTTACAGAACAACTAAAATTAGATAACGTAAACATTATCGAAGACAAAGCAGCCGGACAGGAGCAGTACGGAATCGCCGTGAAAAAAGGCAACAAAGAGCTGCTTGATAAGCTGAATAAAGGACTTACCGCTGTAAAAGAAAACGGTAAATATGATGAAATCTACAGTAAATATTTTGGAAAATAATCGTTCAACAATAAAGCTGCCTCCCGCCATGCGGGAGGCAGCTTTTCTTATGCCTTTCTTCTTTTCCGGGATGCTTATACTTTCAATCGTACCTTCATCAGTCTTTCCATGACAATTAATGTCACAAGCCCGCCGCCGATAAACCCAAAATAATACGGCAGCAACAGCGCATTCGGACTGCGGTCCAGATCGGGAACGAACAGAATCGTGAAAAACATGCCGATTGCCAAAGCAAAGCATAATGCGACCCCTGCTTTAAATACAGCCTGCAGTTGACGAAACAAAATAATCCGTCCATTATACTCAAGCCGATTGCGCTGATAGCAATACAATCCAAGCGGTAAGAACAGAGCAGTATAAAGGAGAGGTCCCCACATGTGAGCAATATACACCCCTGCGTTTTCTACCCCTTCACGTATTCCCACCACATGAAAGAATAAACTCATATCCATCATCACCTGGAAAATAGGATTACTGAATACATGGCCCGCATCCCAGCGAAAATTAACGTACACGAAAAACATAAGAATTGTCATAAACCCGACAGGGAAAATACTGAAGATAGCCGTCAAAATTGCCTGTGCAAACGCGCTTCCAGTCACCGTACCCACAAACAAGGCAAACGTATAAAGTCCGGTCAACACGATTATAGTAAAAGCAAAATCTTTTATATGATACAGCACATTAAAGTGATCGGAAAACGGCGATAGCAAAATAACAAGCGCATCCACCACTTCATTGGCAAACAGAGATGCTGCCAGAAATGTAACCCCGATACCCCACTTCACCATAAAAATGCGCCTGCGGGAAAACGGGAGAGAAAACGTAAAATCATTCAGCAAGTTCCGGCGCTCCATTCCGATGAATGAAGTGGCCAGTAATACTATCAGCCCTGCCAGCGCGCAATTGCGCATAAAAAGCAGCCCATATGAAGCGCTATAGAACGACTCAGCAGTCAAATCTCTGTTATACATTCCTTCATAAGGAATAAGTTTATTCCATATCACAAACCCCCGTGCTACCCCCATAAACAGGAGACAGATGACCGGCAGCATCCAGAGAACCGGTTTCGCCTGCCGATACTCTTTCATCCACAATGCATGATTAAACATGTCGCTCCCCTCCCAGTTTAAAGTCAAACAAATCTTCCAGACGAATCGGCATTGCCTCAAACAGCAGCGGGTCCTCCTCTTCAAAGAGACGCAGCGTGTCTGTCCCTTCTTCTTCAATGAGTACCGTATACACGCGGCCCACTTTGCTGATAACTTTGACATTCGATCGATTGAATAGATGGGACGGTGCTTCATCTTTAAATACAACCTGCAATTTATGCAACGTATCTTTCAATCTTTCAAGCACGGTCACTTCTTCTATCCGCCCTTCTTTCAGCCAGATGACCGTATCGGCAATACGCTCGATTTCTTCCAAATGATGCGACGAGATGATAAGCGATGTACCCGATTCCGCCACTTCTTCCACCAGATATGCCAGTACCTGCTTTTTCACGATCGGGTCAAGTCCGTTCGTCGGCTCATCCAGCAGGATAAGCGACGCGCGTGTAGAGAATGCTACAACCATCGCGGTGAGCGCCTTCATTCCTTTGGAGAAATGTTTGACTTTTTTCTGGCGGGGCAGGTCAAACCGCTCCATCAAATGTTTATAGTATTCCATATCAAAATTTGGATATATCGCTGCATAGAAACGAGCCCACTCGTCAGGCGTATAGCCAACGAACACTTCAGTAGAGTCCGGCACATAGACGAAATTGTGCCTGCATTCCGGTGTTCGGTGCACATCTTTCCCTTCAAATTCCACGCACCCATCTTCCGGATCTAAAATTCCCGTTATCGTCCTAAGCAGGGTCGTTTTCCCCGCCCCGTTGCGGCCCAGAAGTCCAGTGATCGAAGAACGCCCGACTTCAAACGAAATATCGCGCAGTGTAGGACGGCCATCCATCTCTTTCGATAGTTGTTTCACACTAAGCATGCTTCTCCCTCCCCAACTCCTTCATATATTCATCCACCCACTGTTTAAACTGTTCAGCATCAATGCCAAGATAGAATGCCTCGATTGCCAGTTGTCTCAACGAGTTCTGAAACTGCTCCAGCCGCTCCTGCTCCATGCGCGGCACTGGATGCCGGGAGACAAACGTTCCTTTGCCGCGCAGCGTCTCAATGACACCGTGGCGTTCCAATTCCTGATACGCTTTGCTAACGGTATTTGGATTGACTAGAAGATTTGCCGACAACTCCCGTACGGACGGAAGCTTTTCACCGCCCTGCAGCACGCCCTTCAAAATCGCTTCCTTCATCTGCTGGACAATCTGTTCGTAAATCGGCAATGGACTCCGTTCGTTAATTGTGATCAAAACGTCTCTCCTCTCTTTATGTATTAATTGTATTATTTATAATAGTACACTTAATACAATAATCAAATTACCTATTCGTGTCAACTTTTTCTGTGAAAATTGTGAGGAAAGAAGGA
>NZ_DFMZ01000066.1:11746-31006 GCF_002375825.1 Aneurinibacillus sp. UBA3580 | reverse complement strand
TTCCCATCATTTTCATGTCGGGGTTGCGGCGAAAAAGCCATGGTGTTTTTATTATAATATACTATCTGTAGAAAATCATTACAGATAAAATGAAAATACAAAAGCACGGCAACAAGTACATCGTTTCCTGTTCGCTATATTTCTATTCTTTACCCCGTGCCAAAGTCTTTATAATAACGATATACAGAAGAAATAAGAAAGAGGGAAGCGAGGAAAGAGGGAGACAAATCCGTTTCGCATACGGCTTGCGGCGGCTATTATGCTAAAGAGGTAAACGCGGTGATTCCTTACGGACCTGACCAAGAAATGCAAAGAAAAACTCGCGGACGTTGCCGCGAGTTGTCTCTCGTTTACGAATGGAAAAACGAGTGTTACTTTTTAATATTATAGAACGCTTCGCGGCCTGCGTATTTGCTAATGTAGGCCAGTTCGTCTTCAATGCGGAGAAGTTGGTTGTACTTTGCCACACGGTCTGTACGGGACGGTGCACCGGTTTTGATTTGTCCAGCGTTAGTCGCTACCGCAATGTCAGCGATGATGGAATCTTCCGTCTCGCCGGAACGGTGGGAGATAACCGCGGTGTAGCCCGCACGCTTCGCCATTTCGATGGCATCGAACGTTTCGGTCAGCGTACCGATTTGGTTTACTTTAATGAGAATGGAGTTCGCCGTTCCCTGTTCAATTCCCTGGGACAGACGGGTTGTATTCGTTACGAACAGGTCGTCACCCACCAGCTGCACACGATCACCGATGCGCTGGGTCAGCTTGTTCCATCCTTCCCAATCATCTTCAGCCAGACCGTCTTCGATGGAGATAATTGGATACTTGTTCACCAGCATCTCCAGGTAGTCGATCATCTCGTCTGTCGTCTTCGTAATGCCTTCACCGGCCAATTCATACTTGCCGTCTTTGTATACTTCCGTAGAAGCAACGTCAAGCGCCAGCATAATGTCCTCACCCGGCTTGTAACCCGCTCTCTCGATAGCGGCAATGATCGTTTGCAGCGCTTCTTCATTGGAAGCCAGGTTCGGCGCGAATCCGCCCTCGTCACCTACCGCAGTGTTCAGTCCTTTTTCTTTCAGCACAGCTTTCAGGTTATGGAAAACTTCTGCGCCCATACGCAATGCATGCGCGAAGCTTTCTGCCCCGACCGGCATAACCATAAATTCCTGAATATCCACGTTGTTGTCCGCGTGCGCGCCACCATTAAGAATGTTCATCATCGGAGTCGGCAGCGTTTTGGCGTTGAAACCACCCAGATACGCATACAATGGAACGCCCAGCGCATCAGCTGCCGCCCGGGCAACCGCCATGGACACACCCAGAATGGCGTTTGCACCCAGCTTGCCTTTGTTTTCGGTACCATCCATCTCGATTAGCAGGTTGTCGATGCCCACTTGATCCAGTGCATCGAAGCCTTCCAGCTCCGGAGCGATGATGCTGTTTACGTTATCTACCGCTTTTAATACACCTTTACCCATGTAGCGTGCTTTCTCACCGTCACGAAGCTCAACCGCTTCATGTGCACCGGTAGAAGCGCCGGACGGGACCATAGCGCGTCCCATTGCGCCGGATTCAAGATAGACTTCCACTTCTACTGTCGGGTTACCTCGGGAATCAAGAACTTCGCGGGCGTAGATGTCAGAAATAATCGTCATGCTTGTTCAGCTCCTTAATTAGTTATGTAAGGTAATTAAGAAAAAGAAAGAAGGGAACGAGGGAATGATTTCAAAGGGGGAAAAGGCAACCGCTCCCCCCTGGACCTTATTTCCTCTTCCGTCTCCTTCTGTTTTCTTATTTTAGTATAATGGCCTGCCTGTCATTTCTTTAGGTTGTTCAATACCAAGCAGCTTTAATATGGTCGGTGAAATGTCGGCCAGAATGCCGCCTTCACGCAATTCCTCACCCTGTTTCGTCAGAATGAACGGAACAGGGTACGTGCTGTGCGATGTGATCGGATTTCCCTCTTCATCGAGCATCAAGTCAGCGTTCCCATGGTCGGCGGTCACAAGCGCCACACCGCCTTTGGCCAGTATGGCTTCCACAACTTTACCCATGCACTCGTCCACCGCTTCTACCGCTTTAATCGTCGGCTCCATCATACCGGAATGGCCTACCATATCGCAGTTAGCGAAATTCAGAATGATGACATCGTGGATATCCTGCTCAATCTCAGCCAGCAGGGCTTCGGTAACTTCATAGATGCTCATTTCCGGCTTCAGGTCATAGGTTGCGACTTTCGGCGAGTTGATGAGGATGCGCTTCTCTCCTTCAAACTCGGCTTCACGGCCGCCGCTGAAGAAAAAGGTAACGTGCGGATACTTCTCCGTTTCCGCAATGCGCAACTGGCGCATATTATGCTGCGTCAGCACCTCGCCCAGCGTATTGTCTAAGCTGGTCGGCTTGTACGCGACATAACCGTCCACACTTTCGCTGAACTTGGTCATGCAGACAAAGAATAAATTCTTCGGCCACTTCTCGCCGCGGTCAAACCCGCGGAAATCATCATTGGTGAAAACCTGGGATAACTGAATAGCACGGTCCGGACGGAAGTTGAAGAAAATGACACTGTCATTGTCTTTAACTGTCGCTACCGGAGTACCGTCACTATTTTTGATTACCGTCGGCATTACAAATTCATCGTATACGCTGCGTTCATAAGATTCACGCACCGCTTCAACCGGATCGGTGAAACTCGGCCCTTCTGCGTATACCATGGCGCGATAGGACTTCTCGGTGCGTTCCCAACGTTTATCGCGGTCCATTGCATAGTAACGGCCCTGTACAGTCGCAATGCGGCCAACGCCGTATTCTTTAATCTTCTCCTGCAATTCTTGAATGTATCCAACCGCACTGTCCGGTGCTACATCGCGTCCGTCCAGAAATGCATGAATGTAGACACGGTCCATGTTCTCCTGCTTAGCCAGCTTCAACAACGCAAACAAGTGTTCGATATGGCTGTGCACGCCGCCGTCCGACAGCAATCCGTACAGATGAAGCGCAGTGCCGTTGTCCCTCGCATGACGTACGGCTTTAAGCAGCGTTTCATTTTTAAAGAACATACCTTCGTTAATTTCTTTCGTTACGCGTGTTAAATCTTGATAAACAACGCGGCCGGCACCCAGATTCAGGTGTCCGACTTCCGAGTTGCCCATCTGTCCTTCCGGAAGTCCGACAGCCAGACCGCTGGCGCCGAGCAGCGTATGCGGATATTCGTTCCAGTATTTATCGAAATTCGGCGTCTTCGCCTGTCTGATGGCGTTGCCGTATTCTTCTTCCCGGTATCCGAATCCGTCCATAATGATAAGTGCCACTGGTTTCGGTCGACTCATATTACTTCTTGCCTCCTCGTGCTCCCTCTAACAATTTCAGGAACGATTCCGGCGTTAGACTGGCGCCTCCGACAAGCGCGCCGTCGATGTCCGGCTGCTCCATGTAGGTTCCGATATTGTCCGGTTTCACGGAACCGCCGTACTGGATGCGTACCTGCGCCGCTACCTGGGCGTCGAACCCATCTTCCACCGTACTGCGGATGAATGCGATAACGTCCTGCGCATCTTCCGCTGAAGACGATTTGCCCGTTCCGATAGCCCAGATCGGTTCATAAGCAATCACAAGCTGCTTCGCCTGCTCGCTTGACAGACCTTCTACCGCACGAAGCACCTGCTCACGTACCCATTCCTTCGTTTTTCCACCTTCACGCTGCTCCACATTTTCGCCCACGCATACGATAGGCGTCAATCCGTGCGCAAATGCGGCTTTTGCTTTTCTGTTCACCGTTTCATCCGTTTCCGCGAAATACTCCCGGCGTTCCGAGTGCCCGATAATTACATATTGCACGCCAAGGCTTGTCAGCATGCCGGGGCTAATCTCTCCTGTATATGCTCCCGATTCCTCCCAGTGCATATTCTGCGCTCCAACGGCAATCGGGTACCCTTCAAGCTCTTGCACCAATGCGTCCAATGAGGTGAACGGCGCACAGATGACGGTATCCATATTCTCTTTTGGTGCGAGCGAGCGTACAGCGTGCGCGAATTCGCGCGCTTCCTCCGTCGTTTTGTGCATTTTCCAGTTACCCGCGATAATAGGTGTCCGTTGCATGCATTTGTCAACTCCTTATTTATCAGCCAGGACCGCCACACCCGGAAGCTCTTTGCCTTCCATGAATTCGAGCGAAGCCCCGCCCCCTGTTGAGATGTGCGTCATCGCTTCCGCTACGCCCGCTTTCTCGACCGCAGCCACGGAGTCGCCACCGCCGATAATGGTTGTACCGTTTACTTCTTTAAGCGTGCGTGCGATGGCGTTTGTTCCTTCTGCAAAAGTATCCATTTCAAATACACCCATCGGTCCGTTCCATACTACAGTTTTAGACTCAAGGATAGCGTTTTTGTACAGTTCAATCGTTTTAGGCCCGATATCAAGCGCCTGCCAGCCTTCCGGAATGGCATCCACATCGACAACTTTTGTTTCTGCGTCATTCGCAAACTTATCAGCCACGACAACATCGACCGGAATTAGAAAGTTCACGCCTTTCTGCTCGGCTTGTTCCATGAATGATTTGGCCAGCTCCACTTTTTCTTCCTCAAGCAGGGAATTCCCTACCTCATAGCCTTTCGCTTTGATGAACGTATTGGACAGGCCGCCGCCTACAATTAAATTATCCACTTTCTCCAATAAGTTTTCAATGACACCGATTTTATCCTTTACTTTGGCTCCGCCGATAATGGCCGTGAACGGACGTTCCGGCTGGGAAATGGCTTTGCCCAGGAATTCGATTTCTTTCTCCATGAGGAAACCGGCTACCCCTTCGATATGGTTGGCTACGCCGGCTGTAGACGCATGCGCACGGTGAGCGGTACCGAACGCGTCATTTACAAAAAGGTCTGCGAGCGATGCAAACTGTCTGGACAACTCTTCGTCATTTTTTTCTTCGCCCGGATGGAAGCGGACATTCTCAAGCAGTAGCACTTCGCCATCGTTCAGCTTCTCGGCCTCCGCTTTCACTTCTTCGCTGTATACTTCGTCCACTTTCTTTACTGGCTGACCGAGCAGTTGAGCGAGACGCTCCGCCACTGCATTCAGACGCATCTCTTCCACAACCTTGCCTTTCGGACGGCCGAGATGGCTCGACATAATCACACGGGCGCCGTTCTGTACGAGGTATTCAATCGTCGGCAGTGCCGCACGGATGCGCGTATCATCGGTGATACGTCCGGCTTCCATCGGCACATTGAAGTCGAAACGACAGAATACGCGTTTTCCTTTCACGTCAACATCGCGAACAGACTTTTTGTTCATAACAAATAACCCTCCTCTTCCTTATAGCAGCTATACTTCCCGACATGAAAATCAAGGGAAGGACAGCTGATTTTAGTGGTACGAAAGAAAAGAGAGAAAAGAACGGGGGAATGATTTCAATGGGGAAAAAGGCGAACGCCTTTTTCTTCTCTGGATCTCCTTTCCTCTTTTTCTCCTTCTTTTCTCATAATTTTCACAGAAAAAGGAGAGAATCCCTACTCGTTCCCTCCCCTTTTTCATAACCGTTTATATTTTAGCTTCTCTATGGCTTTATTTGCAACATAATTCAATCAATCAGTCACACTTTTTCTTGCTTACAGACCTTTTTGAGCAACATAATTAATTAAATCGACCACACGATTTGAATAGCCCCACTCATTATCATACCAGGAAACGACTTTGACGAGGTTATCTTCAATGACCATCGTGGACAGCGCATCGACGATGGACGAGCGCGGATCACCATTGTAGTCGCGTGATACGAGCGGCTCTTCAGAATAACCGAGGATGCCTTTCATTTCGTTCTCGGACGCACGCTTAAGCGCCTGGTTAATCTCTTCCACCGATGCATTCCTATCCAATTCTACGACCAGATCGACTACCGATACATTCGGGGTCGGTACACGCATCGCAAATCCGTTCAGCTTGCCTTTCAATTCAGGAAGCACAAGCGCCACCGCCCGGGCCGCACCCGTGGATGTTGGAATAATGGACATGCCAGCCGCCCGCGCCCGGCGCAAATCTTTATGAGGCAAGTCGAGAATTTGCTGATCGTTCGTATAGGAGTGCACGGTTGTCATCAGACCGCGGCGAATGCCAAATTTCTCATGGAGCACTTTCGCAAACGGCGCCAGGCAATTCGTAGTGCAAGATGCGTTTGAGATGACATGATGGTTCGCCGGGTCGTATTTTTCCTCGTTTACGCCAAGCACGATTGTGATATCCTCATTTTTTGCCGGAGCGGAGATGATTACCTTTTTCGCACCGGCTTCAAGGTGCTTCGCTGCATCCTCCCGCTTCGTAAAGCGGCCCGTCGATTCTACGACCACTTCCACGCCCCACTCCTTCCAGGGCAGATTGGCCGGATCACGTTCGGCGGACACCTTGACTGTGCGATTCCCGATAATAATCGTATTGCCTTCCACGCGTACATCTTCATGGTACATGCCATGTACAGAATCGTATTTAAAGAGATGGGCCAATGTCGCTGCGTCCGTCAAATCGTTGATTCCTACCACTTCCACATTCGGATTCTGAAGCGCTACCCGCAGTACATTACGTCCAATGCGCCCAAAACCATTAATTGCAACTTTCGTCATACTTCATCTCCTCCTTATATTTCCAAAGCGCTCTATGAAGAAACGCTTATTCTTCTTCTGCCAATAAAGCGAGCATTCCACGCGCGGCTGCCTCATCGGTGACGAGCACATAATTGTGGCGGTTTCTTATATAAGAGAGAATTGCTTCCGCTTTACTCTTACCACCGGCAACGGCCACTACCGTATCTAATGTATGCACATTCTCCATCTGCATCCCTACCGTGTTCATGCGGTAGACCATTTCGCCGGAGCCGTTAAAATAGTACCCGAACACTTCGGAGACGGCTCGTTTCTCCCTTAGTATACGAACAATGCCGTCGCTCAAACCGCGTCTGCGTGACATTTCTTCTGCGGCCCCGATGCCGTGCACCAAAACTTTCGTCTGCTGAATCAATTCCAGCATCTTCGAAATCGTCGGATCACGCTGTACATTGCGCAACGTCTCTTCTTCCAAAATGTCAGGCAGATACAACTGACGATATGAGGCATTCAAGTTGCGCGCAATCCGGGCGGTAACCGTATTGGATTCCAGATCCACTTCATCGCCGAGCGCTCCGCGTGCCGGGACCAGCATGAGATTCCGCGCGTCCGCAGGCGGCTGTACATATTGAGACATGCGCGCCACAGAGCTTCCTCCGGCAACTGCAACCACTGTATCATCCGTCAGCACACGAGCTAATTCACCTGCTGCCTGCCGCGCCATATCGTCTTTTGTCCATTCGCTCTCATCCGTATCCCCGGGAACGATGACAACCTTCCGCACAGAAAGAAGACGGGCTGCTTCCGTCTCCAGTAGGCTAATTCCGCCTACCTCTTTCCAGAAAGGATGAAACGCTTCAATCATGTTTTCTCCATCGGGTGTAACGAACATACCGGCACGGTTTGAATCGATAAGGCGCTGCTCACGCAGAAACTCGACTTCCCGCCGGATAATCCTTTCCGTACTCTGCATCACTTCGGCCAGCGCACGTCGTCCGACCGGCTGCAATAAACGAATTTGACGTAGTATCTTATAACGGTTCTCGATGATCGTGACGACTTCAGGCGCCATCCGCTGAAGCATTGAAGTCCAATTCGATTCCGCCAACGCCCTCACCTTTCTTGGGACAAAAAACGTCCCTATTAGATATTTTATGTCCCATTTAATTCACAAAAAATGCCTGTGTAAAATACAGGCATTTTTGCTGTCAGTTATCATTATACCAAGTTTTTTCATTTTTATCAACCGCGCTCTTTCGATCGGATTTCCAATTCTCGGCGCAGCCAGAGCTCCGTAACCTTAGAGACGAAGACTTTCTCCCCGTCAATATGTATGACGGGAATCAGTTGTCCATATGCATCTTCAAGCGCAGCATCCTGCGCGATATCTACCATTTCCAGCTCTACGGGATAGTCCCGGGCTACCCGTTCCACTTTTTCTTTGGCTTTGTCACACAATCCGCATCCTTCTCTTGTATAGATAACAATGCGGAATGGATTTTGCTGTGCATCCATGTCTTTTTTCCTCTCTTAATTAAAAACGCTTCCGTTTTGAAGATGAGTCGATATTCAACTCTTCCCGGTATTTTGCCACAGTACGACGGGAAATTTCAATACCTTCTTTGAGCAGCAGATCAGTAATCTTCTGGTCTGAGAGTGGTTTCTTCTTGTCTTCTGCATTCACCATAGCTTTAATTTTCTCTTTAATGGTCAGCACGGAAGAGGCTTCTCCACCATCGGCCCGGTTCAAACCGGTTGTGAAAAAATACTTTAACTCGAATAGTCCGCGCGGTGTTTGGACGTACTTATTGCTGGTTGCCCGGCTAATCGTCGACTCATGCAGCCCGACCTTCTCAGCGATATCTCTTAGCGTCATCGGTTTCAATCCGGCGGTACCTTTCTCGAAAAAGCTTTTCTGCTCTTCTACGATTGCCTGCGTGACTTTGTACAGCGTCATACGGCGCTGTTCGATACTGCGAATCAGCCAAAGCGCGGAATTGAGTTTATCCTGAATATAGCGCTGGGCCGGGTCCGCTTCATTCTTCTGTAGCATCTGCTGATAGAAACGATTAATGGTTAAGTTCGGCATACTCCCTTCGTTAACCATGACAATGTATTCGTTTTCCACTTTCTCTACATACACGTCCGGCACAATATAGCGCGGCGTTCCCTGCGCAAATTCAGCGCCCGGCCGCGGGTTCATCGTCCGTAAATAGTCGGCCGCCTGCTGCACTTCCTGCGGCGTTACACCAAGGGATGCGGCGATTTTTTGATAGCGCTTCTCCGCCAAATCTTCCAGGTGGTGCTCTACAATGGCAATCGCAAGCGTATGCTCCTCCGGCTCATCCCTGAGCTGGAGCAAAAGACATTCCGCAAGCGAGCGAGCACCCACGCCCACCGGCTCCAGCGTCTGAAGAAGCCAAATCATTTCTTCGATTTTCTCGACATTCGTATTCAGAATATCCGCAGCTTCCTTTTCTGAGATGGTAAGGTAACCGCTTTCATTCAAGTTTCCAATAAGGAAGTTCAGAATTCGCTTTTCAAGCGGCGTTACATTCTTGAGCATGGCTACCTGTTCAAGCAGATGCTCTTCCAGTGTTGTTCCTCCGGCGGAGATGAAATTGAACGGATCATAATCCTGGGCCGGAGCGCTTCCACGCTGGTAGTACGTATCATCTCCGGTAGCATTGGCGCGGATGTAATCTTTCCAGTCAATATCCGCTTGCTTGTTCGTTTCCTTCTGCATCGTCACGTCAGTCACCAAAAACTCTCTGTTCTTCTCAGATAAATCCAGAATCGGATTCTCAGTAACCTGCTGGCGCAGGAAATCGAGTAAATCGACGGTCGAGTATTGGAGAATGGTTATTGCCTGGCGCAATTCAGGTGTCATGACTAACTTCAACGTCTGCTGCTGGTATAAACCAAAACCCATTTGCATCGGGCATCACCTTCTTTTCTGTAAAACTTTTTCTCTTATTCATTATTATATAACAATTCGCAATAAATTTCTCTAGCAAAAATCCTGCCAATTATAAAAAATAAGGCGCAGGACATATTTCCTCTCTTTCTTTCCCCTGGATTATCGTGCTCCAGCTAGCTGTTTTATAACATACAAAAGAGCGGAAGCCTTTTGTATGCTCCCGCTCTCTTTCTGTGAAAATTATGAAGAAAAAAGGAGAGAAAGAGGAAATGAGATACAGGGAAGAAAAAGGCCTTCGCCTTTTTCCACATTGAAATCGCATCCTCATTCTTTTCTCTCTTTTCCTTCGTACCACATGGCAGGGGTTGTGGCTAATTGGCCATGGTGGTTTTGTTACGTATTGAATTTCAGTTATATTCATCACATCCGGTCGTCGCGGCCGGCTGCCAACCGTTGAGGATATATTACCTCCTACACCGTAGCTTGATATGAGCGGTTGCGCGCACATGGACGGGTGCAGCCTTCCCGCTGGCACGCAAGCATTTGTTCCAGACTGCACTCCAGGTGGCTGACCGAACGCTTTGCGAACACAATGGGGACGTCCCTCTTCTTGGCGTCCGCTTTGACCCGTTTGGCCAGATTGTGGTTTATGTAATCCGTAAACACGATAACTCCCTTTACGAGTTGCGGGAGCGTATAATTTTGATCTTTCTTTTTCCTTCCTGAAACATGAATGAGTTCTCCGTCCAACTTCTCTTCCAACAGAGCATTGATGTTTCCCAATCGATCCGCGCCAATCACTACGTATGCCATGATGCATCCCCTCCTTCATGTGTAGCTTTCGCTATTTGATTATCCTTATCATACCCTATTTGATAAAGATTATCAATATCAATTATTATTTATCTTCCATTACTAAAATGAGACGGCATTCTCTGCCGTCTCATCCGCTACCCTTTCATTTTTAAAAATGTTCCTTGAAAAACTTCGTCGTTACGTCAAGCGCTTCGAGAAATTCAGACGTATCCTCTTTGTGAGGATGCACCATATTAAACGTATGGCCCGCTCCGTCTACCCAGTAGAGAACGGCCTGCCGTGCATGTTCATTCAGGCTTTCCGCTCCTTTTACAAGCCGGGGGAAATCTTCGCGCCCCTGCACGATTAGCAGCGGTACGTTAAGCTGTGCCACGCAGTTCAGCAAATCATATTGACGGGCATTCACATCAATGTCATCCAGTACGACTTTTTCAATCGGCATTTTTTGTCCGGTTCGGCCGTTCATTACATAACCTACGCCCTCTTCTTCCACTTGCCTGCGCACGTCGGCACCAAAAATGTCCACATGGGCGATTCCGTTCCAGGTCGCAATCGCCCGAACATTCTCCGGATACGAAGAAGCGTAGAGAATGGTATCGCCACCGCCTTTGCTGTGGCCCATTATGCCGATTCGGTACGCATCCATGTACTCCCCAAGCGGCAGGCCGCCATGTTTGACCTGCTGGATAAGAAAATCCAGATCGTTCAGCTCCTGCTGGTATGTATTGCGGCCAAACTTCTCAAGCTCGGTGAAGCTCTCCGGATCTTCACCCACTCCGTTGCCTGAGAAATTAAACGTAATGGCGACAAACCCCTGCTCCGCCATATATTCTCCAATGCGCGGGAACATACCCCAATCTTTAAAACCTTTGAAGCCATGACAAATAATCACGACGGGTTTTCGGCTGTACTCCTGTGCGTCATCCTTGATAAAAACGTCGCCACGAATGGTCAATCCTTCTTCCCTTACCAGTGCAAACGATTGTTTCAAGACAGATCCCCTCGCGTTCTGCTCATAGTTTAAGCGAAATGATCGGGAGCAATCTCCGGGTCGATATGAGCGGACGGCGCTCCCGTTTCGCGAATGTCAAGCACATGCCGGTTATAGACGATTAATTGCCTTCCTTCTTTGTATGTCTCGAATACAAAAGCCCGGTTTTTCAGCGTATAGAGAATGTGCCCTACGGCGCATACAAGCTCCCCATCCAAATCGCTGTACGTTAATTGTACCATTTTTCCGATATATTCATCATATTGCATTATGGTCATAACCCCTTTCATGTTGATAACTACATAGCTATGCAAAATTTTTTCTATTATCACACATTTTTTTATATTATGCTCGACTTTCGACAAAGGTTCCTTTAAAGTCACATAAGTCGACAGAGTAAGGAAGAGGGGGACAAATTACAGTTGGTTATCATTATCTTGTCAAAACTCATGTTTACGATGATTAATTTCTGGGAAAAAAGCATATAACTGAAGAGAATATAGTACGGAGGTTCCATTTGACCTTTTTTGACCTTTAGTGTACTATATACATACAAACACGAGAGGAGGAAGTAGTAGTGAACTTAATCCCTACAGTTATCGAACAAACAAATCGTGGTGAAAGAGCATACGATATCTATTCTCGCCTTTTAAAGGATCGGATTATTTTCCTGGGTACGGGGATCAATGATCAAGTAGCAAATAGCGTGGTGGCCCAGCTCCTGTTTCTGGCCGCTGAAGACCCGGATAAAGATATCAGCCTGTACATCAACAGCCCGGGCGGCTCGATTACCGCAGGCATGGCGATTTATGACACGATGCAGTTCATCAAACCGGATGTATCAACCATTTGCGTAGGTATGGCTGCTTCAATGGGTGCGTTCCTCTTGACAGCCGGCGCACCTGGCAAACGCTACGCGCTCCCGAACAGTGAAGTAATGATTCACCAACCGCTCGGCGGTGCACAGGGTCAGGCATCTGACATTCAAATTGCGGCGAACCGCATCCTGAAGATGCGTGACTCCTTGAACCGCATCATCGCGGAACGTTCCGGCCAACCGCTTGAGCGCGTAGAGAAAGACACTGACCGCGACTACTTCATGTCCGCACAAGAGGCTAAAGAATACGGCCTCATCGACCGTGTCATCGAAAGCCTCGGCAAAAAAGATTGAGACGTGCTGTAAAATCCGTATACTTACTTAAAAAAGACCTGTCACTCCCTGAGATGTGACAAAATGGGTGGGAATCCTTCAATATTCCCACCCATTTTCTTTGATAAAAGATTACATCAAAGAAGGACGTAACACTAAAAAATGTGCTTGCCCATCTGAAAAAACACAAAGTACAGAGTTTGATGTTAAGCCCAAATAAGCAAAAAGCCGACAGTCAGTCTATCCGTCGGCTTCTCCCCAAATTACTCTTCACGCTGTACCATTTGTACAAGGCTTTGTACTGCGTCTTCCGCATCAGCTCCTTCAGCGCTAATGGTAATCTCCACGCCGCTGCCGACGGCAAGGCTCATTACGCCCATGATGCTTTTTGCATTTACCTTCTTATTGTTTCTCTCAATAAATACATCTGCTGCATAGCGGTTCGCTTCCTGGACGAAAAAAGCAGCCGGCCGTGCCTGCAGCCCGGTTTTTAATTTAACAACAACACTTTCCTGCGCATGCATCTATGCTTCCCCACCCCCTGCTAAACTGAATTTGTTTCATTATAACATGATTATAGGGATTATTCCTGTGATTTTGCGTCATTTTCCCGCAATTTCGCCGCGATTTCATTAATTTTTCGCAAACGATGATTAATACCGGATTTGCTCACTTTCCCGCTGGGCACCATTTCACCTAATTCGGCAAGGTTCATGTCCCGATATTGCAATCGAAGCTCGGCCACTTCCCGCAACCTGTCCGGCAGATTGGCAAGACCAATGCGGCTGTCGATAAGCATAATGTTCTCGATCTGCTGCATTGCTGCGGCCACCGTCTTATTCAGGTTGGCCATATCGCAATTGTTCAACCGGTTGGCAGAGTTTTTCATCTCCTTAATGATACGCACATCTTCAAAAAAGAAAAGCGCTTGATGTGCTTCAATAATTCGCAGAAACTCGGCGATTTTCTCGCCTTCCTTAATATACATAATATGCCCCTTTTTCCGCTCAATACGACGGGCATTCAACTCAAAATAATTTGCCAGATCTACCAGATCTTCACAATGTTCCTGGTGGGAAGAGAAAATCTCCAGATGATAACTGGATGCTTCCGGGTGATTGACCGATCCTCCGGCGAGAAAAGCGCCCCGTAAATAGGAACGCTTGCAGCATTCGTCTTTGATAATGTCGGGAGAAATTCCATAATGAAAGGTGCCTTCTTTCATGATATGAAGCTCTTCGAGAATTTCCCGTGCCTTCTGAGGGATGCGGACAAGGTAGACATTGTTTTTCTTCAGTCTCATCTTTTTACGGACAAGAAGTTCCGCGTGAATTTGAAAAATCTTTTTGATAAGCGAATAAATGCGGCGTGCAATTGCCGCATTTTCCGTTGATACGTCCAGCACGAAGCGCTTGCCGCCGAACTGCAGGGAACCGTTCATTCGGATTAACGCAGTAAGTTCCGCTTTATGGCAGCAATCCGCCGCTTCCAGCTGGGTTAATTCTTTTTTTGTCTGTGCAGCAAAAGACATGTAGCCACCACCTTATACTTTCGCGCCGATTACGTTCATAATAATTTCACTGAGCTTGGTAGCATCATGGCGTAAGAACTTATCATATACCAGTAAATTATCGGCAATAATATGGTATCCTTTTGCGGTCAGCTTTTCTTCGGAATAGGTTACCGGTTCAGATCCTTTCTCCGCATATAAAGTCCGTACTTCTTCACTAATTTCTCCGTTGTTTACAATAATATACTGAAACAAGGAGTTACCTACATGGTCATGAATGGCCTGGATGTGGTCTTCCGCCGTATAGCCGTCCGTCTCTCCCGGCTGCGTCATTACATTACAAATATACGCTTTGACGGCTTTGCTCTCTCGAATCGTCTGTACGATTCCGGGCACAAGCAAATTCGGCAGCACGCTCGTATAAAGGCTGCCGGGTCCGATAAGAATGGCATCCGCTTCCCGCAGTGCCTGGGTGGCCTCGGCAAGCGGCTTCACGCCTTCATCAATAAACACACGCTTAATCCGCTTGCCGGCCTTCGGAATGATCGATTCTCCGGACACAATCGTACCGTCCTGCATCTCGGCGTGCAACACGATGGAATGATTCGCCGCCGGCAGGACACGTCCACGGACGGCCAGCACTTTGCTGAGCTGTTCGATCGCCGTCACAAAATCACCGGAGCTAATCTCGGTCAGCGCCGCGATCAACAGATTGCCAATCGAGTGTCCGGCCAGTCCGCTACCGTTAACGAAACGGTACTGGAGCAGACTCTCAAGCAACGGTTCGGTATCTGCAAGCGCAATCAACACGTTGCGCACGTCTCCCGGCGGCGGCATCTGTAATTCGGAACGCAGCCGGCCGGAACTTCCCCCGTCATCCGCTACGGTTACAATTGCGGTAATGTCAATCGGCTGCTTTTTCAAGCCGCGGAGCAGTACGGACAGTCCTGTTCCTCCCCCTATTACAACCACACGGGGGTTTTCTGTTTTTCTTTTCATCTTACACCTCTATGAGCGACCTCTCTCTATATCCCGATGCGTTACGCGAACATTGTATTGATCCTGATAACGCTGACCTAGATACTCTGCAATGGCTACAGAACGATGCTTGCCTCCGGTGCATCCGATACCGATGACAAGCTGGGCCTTACCTTCCTGCTGGTAATGCGGAAGCGTAAAATCGATAAAGTCCGTAAGCTTACCAAGAAACTCCTGCGAGACATCCCATTTGAACACATACTCAGATACTTCCGCTTCTTTTCCCGTCTTGGGCCGTAACGTTTCCACATAATGCGGGTTTGGCAGAAAACGAACATCGAATACGAGATCGGCATCGATTGGAATGCCGAATTTAAAGCCAAACGATTGAACGATGACTGTTAGATTCTGACTCATCTGGCTAAAAATCTGGCTTATTTTTTCTTTCAATAATACAGGCTTTAAGTGGGTCGTATCAATAATTAAATTAGACAGCCCTTTGAGTTCTTCGAGAAGGCGGCGTTCAGCTTTAATGCCGTCAAGCGGCAGGCCGTCCGGCGCCAGCGGGTGATTGCGGCGCGTCTCTTTATAACGCTGCACAAGCGTCTGGTCGCTGGCATCCAAAAAGATAATCTGGTATGTTATATTCTCCATCTCATGAACACGTTCCAACGATTCAGCCAGCGCGTCAAAGAACTCACGACCACGCAAGTCAATGACAAGCGCTACCTTCTGGATACGGCCTCCGGATTGATCAATCAACTCCGCAAACTTCGGAATGAGAACCGGCGGCAGGTTATCCACGCAAAAGAAGCCTAAATCCTCAAGTTTTTGAACGGCAACTGTTTTTCCCGCGCCGGACATGCCGGTAATAATCAGCAAGTTAATCTCATTCATCTGTTTTTCCATTATCTTATTCACTTCCTACCCAAAAAGATATCCCTCATGACAAACCCATTCTTTTCTTTTATTAAATCACATCCGCCCCGGTAATACAAAAGAGAACCAAGCGCCACCGAGCACAAAAAAAGAACGCAGACAACTCCTGTCTGCGCCAATCATTTTACTATTATAAAAGGGGTCAATTAATTATCTTTACTATACAGCTTCCATATTTCAGCAATGTTACAGCGCTGTTAAAAGTTTATGACCTTTTATTGCGTAACTTTTGATTGTTCCTGCAGCTTTTCGTTCAGCTCTTCTACATAGTGTTGAGCGGAAAGAGCAGCATCTGCTCCATCTCCCGTTGCGGTTACAACCTGACGCAGCGTCTTCTCCCGTACGTCACCGGCCGCAAAAATACCTGGTACACGGGTCGCCATGCGTTCATCCGTTTCAATGTAGCCTGCTTCATTGGTAATCCCCAGGTTTTTCGCTGCATCAGACAGCGGGTCCATACCTACGTAGATAAAGACACCATCCGTCTTAAATTCAGTTTCTTCACCTGTTTTTCTATTGTAGAGCAGCACTGATTTCACGACACCATCTCCGCGGATTTCTTTCACTTCCGTATCCCAGATGAAGTCTATCTTTTCGTTTTCAAATGCGCGTTTCTGCAGAATCTTCTGCGCGCGCAGCTCATCGCGGCGATGGATGATCGTTACTTTTGTAGCGAAACGGGTCAGAAATACGCCTTCCTCAACCGCGGAATCTCCGCCCCCGACTACAACCAGTTCTTTACCGCGGAAGAACGCACCGTCACATACCGCGCAATAGGAAACGCCACGACCGGAGAATTCTTTCTCGCCCGGCACACCCAGTTCGCGGTGCTCCGCACCGGTAGTGATGATAACTGATTTGGCTTTGAACTCTTTGTCTCCCACCTTTACGATTTTGTACGGGTTTCCATCAATAATCTCTTTAATATCGCCATACTGGTATTCAGCACCGAATTTTTTGGCATGCTCAAACATCTTGGTCGATAACTCCGGCCCCAGAATGGTCTCGAACCCCGGATAGTTCTCAATTTCTTCCGTGTTTGCCATCTGTCCGCCCGGAATTCCGCGTTCAATCATTAACGTGCTCATATTGGCACGGGAAGTATACACAGCCGCCGTCATTCCGGCCGGGCCGGCACCGGCAATGATTACGTCATAAATTTTTTCTTCGCTCATCATTACTACCTCCTAATCATATATATCTTTACCTCAAAAACCGAGGCTATACTCCACTCTATTCACTTAATCGAAGAAATTCGATTTAATGTCTTTATCATAGATCGAAATGAAAAAATTGTCTACCTCTGTATTATCAGCTATACATAAATATCCCCCGGTATGTACCGGGGGATTCCTCTGTTTATTTGACTTTTCATTGATTTGCGCCTTCATTTATTTCTCCTGTGAAAATACGAAGCAAACGGCACTGATCAGTTTATAGTTACGCGCCAATGAGGCAACGGACACTCCGTAACGCGCAGCTATCTCTTCCTGCGTCACGGCATAGTTGTGACGTCGGGCAACCGCATATTCAAGCGAAGCAGCCCAGGCTTCCTGTTTACGGATAACAGGCACATTCGGATATGCTTCGTTAAGATAAGCCAGCCATAGTGTCTGCGCTTCCTGTTGTTCTAGAAAATCGTAACGATCCTGCATATGGTCGCGCAAACACTCCGCCACCTGCTGCCACTTCTTATTCCACACCGGAAATTTCGGATTCACACTGAAAGACACAGACTTCACCTGGTGGCTAATCACCGCCTGATACGGCTCCTTAGCCCCCATCTTGCGCAGGACAAAAATCGCAACTTTTTTCAGGTAGTCGTCCTCAGCCGGATTTATTAAGAATGCCCGCAACGCTTCTTCCACTTCTTCATCTGCAATATGTTCGAACGCCTGGATAACCTGGAGCTTGATGTCCTTATCCCCTAACCGGAGCGCCCATAACAGGGAGGAGCGAAGCAGCGGATTATTCTTCATTGCCTGACCGATTTCAGCAGGCGAATTTCCGATGGTTTCAAAAGAAAACTCATCCTGCAGCGGAATCTGATAGTGGTAAGAAGCTTTTTCAATCCCTCTGCCACCCTCTTTACGCTGCTGTATCTGCCTCAGATAGTAGGACGCCACGTTTTCTGACGGGTCAAGACGTTCAACCTTGCGCCATAACGCTTCGGCTGCATCCCACCTCCGGGTGTTGTATGCGGCTACCGCAGCATAGTGCAGCATATATAAATCACTCTGTCCTGCGTGGGAAATCATTTTTCGGAAGAGAAAATAAGCGGTTTCGTCTTCACCAAGAATGCCAAGTGTAGTGGCCAACTTGTAAGCGAGGTCAAAATGATACGGTACAATCTTTTTCAAAGTGATTAGCAGTTTATCAAGCTTATCCTGCTGCTGCAGGTGGGAGTAGAAAACAGCCAGATTACACAATCCATGAATATTGCTTGGCTCTTCTCTCAATACTTCCTGCACGGTTTCCATCGCTTTTTCAAAACGTCCCATATAGTAATAACACAACGCAAGATTATTGCGGGCGGCAATGAAGTCCGGATTTTCCCTTACTAACTTCTGTAAAAGACGTGACGCTTCATTAAACTTACCTTCTTCGAGCAAGCGGCGTGCCCTATCATGCTGCAGCACCACCTCCAATTCTTCTCCACCCTCCGGATGACGTGGCATGTCCCGAAGATGAAATTCGACATAATCAAGCAAATCCTCAGCTTCTTCGCTATAGATAGAATCAGGAACGTTCTGTAAATACCGTAAAATATATTGTTCAGCCAATTCAAATTCCATCATGTTCGCGTAATTGCTAGCCAGATAAAAGTAACATTCATCTAATGAGGGGTCGACGTCCTCCAGTACATACCAGAGAATTCGATTCGAATCTTCATATTTGCCGAGTTCAGCCAGTACGCCGGCCATGCTGCAATAATATTCAGGATTGTTCGGCTCGAATTCAACCGCCTTGCGCAGGTAACGCAGCGCTTTTTGGAAATTGAGCTTGTCGAGGTAGCGCATTGCCCGCTCATAGTAGAAGTCCGCATCCATGTGAATCGGAACAATTTTGCTCTTCTTTTTTGGCGCGTATTGCTGCTTGGCCATATGTCCCTCCAATTTATCATCCTTATTGCTTAAGTATACCATATTCAAGAGATGGTTCACCATAAAACAAGCATCCAAAGTAAGAGGCAAATCTTCTATAAATATACACAAAAGCCGTTTCGCTAAACGAAACGGCTTAGATAATTAAGATGAGAGTCCACGCCTGACATACAAAGTAAATGATGAGCCATACTGGACTCGAACCAGTGACACCCTGATTAAAAGCCAGGTGCTCTACCAACTGAGCTAATGGCTC
>NZ_DFMZ01000066.1:455-11557 GCF_002375825.1 Aneurinibacillus sp. UBA3580 | reverse complement strand
ACCCCAATGTACGTGGTGGAGGGAACGGATTCGAACCGCCGACACGCGGATTTTCAGTCCTCTGCTCTACCGACTGAGCTACTGCGGAACAGCATGGATGTTGTTCATTCGACGTTGCCGACAAGACGTCGGCGTTCTTCGTTTTATGGGTTATTTTACTCGCGCACATCGAGTGGTGCTGTTCAGTTTTCAAGGAATTCATTCTTTCATGCATCACCGCATTTCAGCGATGACCTTATTATTTTATTACATTTAAAATCCAATTACAAGCACTTTTTAAAAAGTCATTTAAAGCATTGTACTCTAATCATTTTAGCTTTTCAACAGCGATAGTTAGTAATATACCATGTTCATCATTACGAAGCAATCATTTTTCTGCGAAAATCGTGAGGAAAGAAGGAGAGATAGAGGAAAAAAGATCTAAGGAAGAAAAAGGCGGTCGCCTTTTTCCCCATTGAAATCATTGTCTCGTTCTCTCCTCTCTTTTCCTTCTTATCTCAAGAGTCAGCCGCCCTTCCCTCCATTTTCATGCCGGGGTTGCGGCTGAGACGCCATGGTGATTTTCTAGAAATAAAATCCTTTTATTTCTGCTTCATCCTGTTTAAAATCTTTTTAGAAATGAAATAAAAATCGCACGTGGGAGAAGAGGAAGTACGTGGAGAGAAAGAAAAAGGTGCTCATTGTTCTGCTGTCGCTCTTGGCATTTTTTAATGCCGCCGCTTTGTTCAAGACAGTGGAAAAAGTGACCGCACAATCAGATCGTATTCATTATAAAGACAAAGTTATTGTGCTTCTCTACCATCATATTGATGATAAAGAAGACGGCGTTACTATTTCCCAAGAGAAATTTCAAAGCCATATCCGTGCTTTAAAGAAAGAAAATTACCGTTTTATCTCTATGGATGAATTGCTTGCTTTTATGAAAGAGAATAAACCGCTGCCGCCAAACGCCATTCACATTACATTTGATGACGGATACGAAAGCTTCTATACGAGGGCGTATCCTATTCTTCAAGAAGAGCGTGTATCCGCCACAAATTTCATCGTTGTATATTCTTCGGATGATCCTGAAGCCAGGCCGTTGCTTCCCCACCTTACCTGGGAGCAAATGAAAGAAATGAAACAGAACGGTCAAAGCTTTTACTCCCATACGTATGACCATCATCACTATCTTCCAGGTAAAAAAGATGCTCCTGTCATGCACGCATTAGCTCACCCTATATACCTGGAAGAACAAAAACGACTGGAAAATCCGAAAGAATATAAAAAGCGTGTTAAGAATGATATCGCTCTGGCTAACGTCATTATCAACGAGAAACTCGGAGCACAACCCCGTCTGCTGGCTTTTCCTTATGGCGACTACAATGAAACGGTTCTCCAGGCCGCAAAAGAAGCAGGCGTTCAGCTTTTTTTCAGCGCTAGAGACGGCATTAATGACCGAAATACGCCGATTCTATTTCGTATTAACGCCGGAGCTTATGATATATCTGCCAAAGAACTCATTTACAAATTAAAAAAATACGATGAATAAGAAAACTCGCGGGCATTGCCGGTCTTTCCCTCCCTTCGGGCCACACGCTCCATGCGGAAAAAGCAACGGCCGGCACATGCCACGCACGTTTTTCCTATATCATGAAAAGAGGCGCAGCTTTTGCAGCAGCGCCCCTATCATTATTTCGCGTGTCGTTTTGAGAGTTCCTGAAGCACCGCATCAAACGGAAGCTTCTGCTCACGAAGCAGCACAAGCAGGTGAAACAGCAAATCCGCCGCTTCGTAACGAAGCTCATCATGGCTGCGATTTTTTGCTGCAATAATCACTTCGCTGGCTTCTTCACCTACTTTCTTCAGAATCTTGTCTACGCCCTCCGTAAACAGGTACGTTGTATACGAGCCTTCTGGCATCTCTGCTTCCCGTTTCGCAATTAACGCTTCCAGCCGGTTAATGATGTCAAAACGGCTTTCCACGTCTCCATTATCGGCGGAAGGGTTGCCAACAACCATGCCCGCTTCCTCCAGCAAAGAATCGGCAAAACAGGAATATACATTTTTATGACAGGCTGGACCGGTCGGAATCACTTTAACGACCAGAGCATCGCTATCACAGTCGTATAGAATGTCGACAACTTTTTGTACATTCCCGGACGTGGCTCCTTTATGCCACAGTTCCTGACGCGAACGGCTCCAGAACCATGTTTCACGCGTCTCCAATGTTTTGGCCAGCGATTCTTTGTTCATGTATGCAAGGGTCAGCACTTCTTTACTCTGCGCATCCTGTACAATTGCCGCAATCAGCCCGTTTTCATCAAACTTGATGCTCTCCATGTTCATTCCACTATCTCCTCTACCATGCGCATTTCGATGTTTTGTTCATGCAGATACTGCTTCACTTCTTTAATGGACGTTTCTTTATAGTGAAAAATCGATGCTGCCAATGCGGCATCCGCTTTTCCAGCCACAAACGCATCATAAAAATGCTCTTTGGCTCCTGCGCCGCCGGATGCAATAACCGGAATACGTACCGCTTCGGAAACCGCCTTTGTCAATGCAAGGGCAAAGCCGTCTTTCTGCCCGTCACAATCCATACTTGTCAGCAAAATCTCTCCTGCGCCCAATGCTTCTACCCGTTTGGCCCATTCCACCGCATCGATGCCGGTCGCCTGGCGTCCGCCATGCGTATAGACTTCCCAGCCTTCGCCATTTTCACGCGCTTTTGCGTCAATGGCGACCACGATGCATTGGCTGCCGAACACTTCGGCGCCCTCCTTTACCAATTCCGGACGTTTCACAGCCGCCGTATTAACGGATACTTTATCAGCGCCTGCCCGAAGAATACGGCGCATGTCATCTACCGTATTAATGCCGCCGCCCACCGTAAATGGAATCGTAACATTGGCGGCAGTATTCTCAACCACTTCTACCATAGTCTCGCGGCCTTCGTGCGAAGCGGAGATATCGAGAAACACCAGCTCATCAGCGCCTTCTGCGCTGTAGCGCTTCGCCAGCTCCACGGGATCACCTGCATCACGTAGATTTACGAAGCTAACACCTTTTACGACCCGGCCTTCTTTTACATCCAGACAAGGTATGATTCGCTTTGCCAGCATATCAGACTCCCTCCCTAATCCGCTTCAACGCCTGTGGAAGACTGACTCGTTCGGTATACAGCGCTTTGCCAACAATTGCACCGCCTACACCATCACCGGCGTACTGCGCCAAATCCAGCAAATCCTGCTCTACGCTCACCCCGCCGGATGCAATGACATTTTTTCCGGTTGCACGTGCCAGTTGAACAATCGCTTCCGTATTCGGCCCTTCCAATGTGCCGTCCCGTGAGATATCCGTATAAATAAACGTTTCCGCCCCTTTGGCAATCAGCGCTTTAGCCAGCTCTTCTGCCGTCACTTCTGAAGTCTCAAGCCAGCCGTGCGTCGCCACATAACCGTTTCTGGCATCGATACCGATGGCGACTTTATCACCGTACTTCTCCAGAACGCGTTCGGTAAACGGCTGATCCTGAATCGCCGCCGTACCGAGGATCACCCGGCTCACGCCCCCCTGGATATAGCGGTCAATGTCTTCCATGCGGCGCAAGCCTCCGCCAATCTGAACCGGAACGTTCAGTGTCCGGGCAATCTCCAGCACAATTTCGTCGTTAACCGGCTGCCCGGCTTTAGCTCCGTCCAGGTCAACTAAGTGAACCCATTCTGCACCCTGAGAAGCCCACTGCTTCGCCATCTCTACCGGAGAATCGCCATATACTGTCTCCTGGTTATAGTCGCCCTGCAGCAGGCGCACGCACTTGCCGCCGCGAATATCAATCGCCGGATAAATAATGAAACTCATCTCTCTACTCCCTCTCCGTCGCTCGTTTATTTCGTGCGCGCCGTTTCGCACAGCTTCGTAAAATTCTCAAGCAGCTTCATGCCGACCGTACCGCTTTTCTCCGGATGAAATTGCATGCCGTATACGCTCCCCTTGCCTACAATCGCCGGAACCTCCTGATAGTAATCCGCCGTCGCCAGCAGAACCGGACGATTTTCCTCTGTCGGCTGCAGGAAGTAGGAGTGTACGAAATAGACATAGCCTTCTTCTACACCGGCAAAAATCGGATTTTGCTGCAGGAACTCCAGGCGATTCCAGCCCATATGCGGAATTTTATAATCGCCCTGAAAACGCGCTATATGTCCGGGCAAGATGTTAAGCCCTTCATTCTGGCCGTGTTCTTCGCTGCTCTCAAACAGAAGCTGCATACCCAGGCAGATGCCAAGCAGCGGCTTGCCGCTTGCGGCGAACTGACGAATCGGCTCTATCAGACCGAGTTCACGCAGATTTTTCATCGCGTCCCCGAAGGCTCCTACACCAGGCAAAATCGCACCTTCCGTATTCAGAAGCGATGCTGCGTCCGATACAAACGTATACTCATATCCAAGCCGCTCTACGGCTTTGCTTACACTGTGAAGGTTGCCCATTCCATAGTCAATAATCGCAATCATCTATAACATCCCTTTCGTCGACGGGACTCCTTTCACCCGCGGATCAATCGTAGTCGCTTCGTCCAGCGCACGTCCAAGCGCTTTGAATACCGCCTCAATCATGTGATGCGTATTGTGCCCATAGTGCACAATAATATGAAGTGTAATACGCGCTTCAAGCGCCAGCTTCCAGAAAAATTCATGAAACAGTTCCACCGGGAAGTTGCCTACATTGGCGGATGGGAATTCGGCGCGGTATTCCAGATGCGGACGGTTGCTGATGTCGATGATAACCTGTCCGAGTGCTTCATCCATCGGTACAAATACGCTGCTGTACCGCTTGATGCCCTTTTTATCACCCAGCGCTTCGCGAAACGCCTGGCCCAGGCAAATCGCAATGTCTTCCACTGTATGATGGTAATCGATTTCGATATCGCCTTTGGCTTGCACGGTTAAATCGAACTGGCCGTGCTTTGTAAACAGATCGAGCATATGGTTAAGAAAAGGAACGTCGGTCTGTAATTCCGTTTTACCTTCTCCGTCGATATTAAATGTAAGTCGAATGTCGGTCTCATTCGTTTTACGTTCAATAGATGCCTGTCTCATGCTTGCAACTCCCCCTATTTCTGTTCGTTGTCCAGCCGAACCTGAATGGCCCGCGCATGCGCTTCAAGTCCCTCCTGGCGGGCCAGTGCAATAATCTTGGCCCCATGCGCCAGCAAATCCTGCCGGCTGTAAGAAATTAAGCTGGATTTCTTAAGAAAATCGTCCACATTAAGCGGCGACGAGAACCGCGCCGTACCGTTCGTCGGCAGTACATGATTCGGTCCGGCGAAATAGTCGCCCACCGGTTCGGAGCTGTATGGACCCAGGAAAATCGCTCCTGCGTTTTTAATTTTCCCGATATGCGCCATCGGATCTTCCAGCATCACTTCCAGGTGCTCTGGCGCCAGCCGGTTGACCACATCCAGCCCCTGTTCAACGCTGTCTACTACGCAGATTGCGCCATGTTCACGGATAGATGCTTCTGCAATCTCCTTACGCGGAAGTACAGCCAACTGCTGCTCCACTTCCTGCTGTACGGCCTGTGCCAGCTTGCGACACGTAGTCACCAGCACGGCGGACGCCATCGCGTCATGCTCCGCCTGAGACAACAAATCCGCCGCCACATAAACCGGATTCGCCGAGCTATCCGCCAGCACAACGATTTCACTGGGTCCTGCCACCATATCAATGTCCACAAGGCCGAATACTTCGCGCTTTGCCAACGCAACGTAAATATTGCCGGGCCCGACGATTTTATCCACCGGTTTGATGGTCTCGGTTCCGTATGTGAGCGCAGCAATTGCCTGCGCACCGCCTACCTTGTACACCTCTTTCACGCCCAGCTCATAAGCCGCAACAAGCACGCCCGGGTTAACGGCTCCGTCTTTGCCCGGCGGCGTAACCACCGCAATCTCTTCTACTCCGGCCACTTGTGCCGGAATGGCATTCATCAGCACCGAGGACGGATACGCTGCGGTACCGCCCGGAACATACAGACCCACCCGCTGCAGCGGACGGATTAACTGTCCGAGCATAGTGCCAGACTCCTGCGTTGTCATCCAGGATTGACGCATTTGACGGCTGTGGTAGTCACGAATATTGGCAACCGCTTCGCGAATCGCGTCTCGCACTTCCGAATCAATTTCATCCAATGCCTGGCGAAACTCCTCTTCCATTACCCGCATCCCATCAAGCGTAATGCGGTCAAATTGTTCAGTAAAACGAAGCACAGCGGCGTCGCCTTCGTTTTTTACCGCCTGCAGAATCTCAAGCACTGCGGCACGCTGGGTTTTGGTTCCTGTCTCCACATCGCGCCGGGTGGAAAAATTCGCAGCCTCGACAATCTTCATCATGAACTATATCTCCTCCACAATTGAAGCGAATTTCTCGTATATATAATCGACCGCTTCGCTCTTCATCCGGTAGCTGACCCGGTTTGCGATTAAGCGGGTTGTAATCGGCATAATCTCTTCCAGTTCGACCAGCCCGTTCTCTTTTAACGTTCGCCCGGTCGATACAATGTCAACAATCCGGTCGGCAAGACCGATCAGCGGTGCCAGCTCAATCGAGCCATTCAGCTTAATAACCTCTACCTGCTGGCCTTGTTCGCGAAAATACCTGGATGCGACCCGTGGATACTTCGTTGCGACACGGGGCGCGGTGCTTCCGGACGGCTTCCAATCAGGAAGGCCCGCCACAGAAATACGGCAGCGGCTGATTTTTAAGTCCAGTAATTCGTATACGTCCCGCTCCTCTTCCAGCAGCACGTCCTTCCCTACAACTCCGATATCCGCCACGCCGTATTCTACATACGTGGGCACATCAGTCGGTTTGGCGAGGATGAAATCGAGGTTCGCTTCCGGGACCGGAACGATAAGCTTGCGCGAATCATCGAATTCCGGAGGAAGCGGGACGCCGGCTTTTCGTAACAAATCCGCTGCCTCTTCAAAAATCCGGCCCTTCGGCATCGCTACGATAAGCTTTTCTTTCGTATTTATTGTCATGTCGCTTCCTCCCCCGTCAAGTCAATCACTTCTGTATAGGGCGCAGTACTGGCCTGCGTCCATTCTTCCTTACGCTGAGCGATGACTACCGCGTTTTCCCCGGTACGCAGCACTCTCGCTTTCTCCAATGCTTCCGTCCTCTGCGCTGCATGGTAGAGGATGAGGAATTTCTTCGGCCGCGCCGGCTGATAGTCAGCCGCTTCGATAAGGCTGTCCATCTGCACCGCAAACCCCGTAGCCGGGCACGGACGGCCAAACTGCGCCATCAATCCGTCATAGCGACCTCCGGTACAAATAGAGAAACCTTGATTGGCTGCATAACCTTCAAACAGAATACCCGTATAATAATCCAGATTGCTGAGCAGGTTTAAATCCAGCAAAATATATTGCTCTACTTGATACGCTTCGAGCGCTTCCCACAGCTGCCGCAGATTGGTAACGGCTTTGCGGGCCTGTCCGTTAATCGTGATGGCTTCCGCCCGATCCAGCAGATCTTTGCCACCGCGCAGCTTTAAAAGTTCATACAGGCGTGCCGCACCCGCTTCCGGAAGCGCCAGCTCCTTCACATAGTGGCGGAACCCTACATAATCGCGATAGTATAAAAATTCCTTTAGCTTTTCCCGGTCTTCTTTCTTTTCTACAATCTCTTCAAGCAATCCTTCCAGGAAGCCGATATGCCCGACCGCGATTTTGAATACGCCTACGCCCGCCGCTTTCAACACGGAGACGGCCAGCGCAATGGCTTCGGCGTCCGCGTCAACGGAAGACGATCCGAGGTACTCGATGCCAAGCTGTGTGAACTCCGCATTGCGTCCGGCTTCATTCTTCTGCGCCCGGAATACGTTCGCCGTGTACATGAGGCGCAGCGGCAGCGGCTCTTCCTTTAGCAGCGAAGAGGCCACCCTCGCAATCGGTGCCGTCATGTCCGGACGCAAGACAACTGTTTTCCCTTCACTGTCCAGCAATTTGAATAATTTATTATCAAGCGTGGCACTCGCCCCGCCTACCGTATCATAGTATTCAAGCGTAGGAGTCGCAATCTCCCGATACCCCCATTGCTTCATGCAGGCTTTGACCTGTTGTTCCAGCCATCGCTGTTTCTCCAGCACATCGGGAAGTATATCCCGCATGCCCAGCGGCTTCTCAAATCCTAACGGTTTCGACATCCTGCCTTCCACTCCTCGTCTTATCCTTTAGTTCGCTACCAAACTAAAGGATTTTCTTGTTGAGTGTAGTCTAACACTCCCATTTCCATCCGTCAACCACTTACAGCACGCTTTAAAAATTGCAAGCGCTATCAATACAATCACCGTTTCGCTTTTATTATCTGTAATATGCGAATCCGAAAGCAGCTATAGACACGAAAAAACGAACCGGATATTTTCCGATTCGCTCTTCATTCATTTTGGCTGCGTTTCCGGCTGGCGAATGATGCGCATAGGATTGCCTCCGACGAAGGCGCCGGCAGGCACATCCGCATTGACGAGGGTAGCCGCGGATACGACTGCGCCGTCGCCGATGGTAACACCCGGTAAAATCGTCGAGTTAGCCCCTATCATCACACGCGATCCAATCTTCACATCACCCAATCGATATTCGTCAATCAAATATTCATGAGCCAAGATCGTCGTGTTATAGCCGATGATGCTGTTAGAGCCGATAGAAATTCGCTCCGGAAACATCGTATCCATCATCACCATCAATGCGACCGCGGTATTCTCTCCAATCTCCATGCCGAGAAATGTGCGGTACATCCAATTCTTTAACGGCATCCAGGGCGTATAACGGGCAAGCTGTACGACGGCAAAGCACTTGACCACTTTCCAGAAACTCACCGTTTTGTACACCTGCCAGAGAGAATTCGCACCCTGGACCGGGTAGCGTTCGGTCTGTCGTTTCGCCATCCGCCACCTCTTATGCCTGACGAACCGGCTGCTTCACAATCTGAATCAGATCGCGTATATCATTCAGCAAATACGTCGGATCAAACGCGGATAAAAACGAAGCGCCTTTCATGCTCCAGGCAACACCCGCGGAAGCAACACCGGCATTCTGCGCCGCCTGAATATCATATTGGCTGTCCCCTACCATCAGCGTACGTGCCGGGTCGGCTCCAAGTGCTTGCATCGCCTTCTGCACCGGCTCCGGATGCGGTTTATGATTCTTCGTATCCTGATAGCAGACGAATGCATCCATATACGTATCCAATCCGAAGAGGCGCAGGCCCATTTCTGCAGTCTTGCGCTGCTTGGTGGTCACGATGCCCATTTTAACACCCATCTCGGCAAGATCTTCAATTGTCTCCAATACGTTTGGAAACTCTTCTACCAGCTCATCGTGTACCTGCTCATTATGCTCACGATATATCTGCACCAACTCTTCCGCCCGCTCCGGTCCGAACAGTTTCATCTGATCATAGAGCGGCTTGCCCATATGCGGGATAATATCCTCCCGCGTATACTTGCCGGGATAAAATTTCTCCAGCGTATACATAAACGAGGTCAAAATCAAATTATTCGTATCAATTAATGTACCATCAAGATCAAACAACACATACTGATAGCGGTTCATTCCAACCCTTCTTTCCTTCCGGGGAAATTATCTTTTCTTTATTCTTCACCATAACGCTTAGAGGCGTACCCCAATTTCCGTAATACCATCATTATGATTATCGCAAGCGCAATCAACAAAAGGCTAATCACCTGCGCAACGCGCAGCGTATCCGTCAGCATCAAGCTATCCGTACGCAGTCCTTCGACGAAAAAGCGGCCGGCCGAATACCAGATTATATACGTGAGGAACAAATCGCCCCGCCGCAGTTTACCCACACGCCGAATCGTAATCAATACAAAGAAGCCAAGCAAATTCCAGATCGATTCATACAGAAATGTCGGATGATAATACAAGTATGTATTCGTCGTCGGGTCTAGAATATACATCTGATCGATAATAAACTGAGGCAGATGCAGGCTTTGCAAAAACTCGAGACTGACCGGACCGCCGTGCGCTTCCTGGTTCATGAAGTTTCCCCAGCGTCCGATAGCCTGTCCGATAATTAGGCTTGGCGCCACTACGTCTGCCAGCCGCCAGAACGAAATCCTTTTTACGCGCGAGTAGATGTACGCGGTCAGAACGGAGGCAATCAATGCCCCGTGGATGGCAATTCCGCCATGCCAAACCGCGATAATCTCTTCGGGATGAGAGCTGTAATACTCGTCCCAGCGGAAAATGACATAATAAATACGCGCCCCGATAATGGCCGCCGGAACTGCGTACATGACCACATCCATAATCGTCTCCGAGTCCATGCCGACCCGCTTCGCCTCGCGCAGTGCCAGCAGCAAACCGACGAGTGCGGCCGTGCCTAGAATAATGCCGTACCAGTGTACGGATAAGGGCCCCAGTTGAAACGCAACCGGGTCAATCGCCTTTGGCATACTCACCTGTACCTCCCCGTCTAGATGTCTTCCACCGCGTCTTCAATCGTATCGGTCAGCTTCTTGCTAAAGACGACCGCCGCATTGTATCCCATACGCTTCAAGCGGAAGTTCATGGACGCCACTTCTACGATAACGGCCAGGTTTCGGCCCGGACGCACAGGAATCGTAATCTGCGGCACTTCGGTGTCCATAATCTTCATTTTTTCTTCGTCGAGACCGAGCCGCTCGTATACTTTGTTTGGATCCCAGATTTCAAGCCGGATGACAAGCGAGATTCGTTTGTAATTACGAATAGCCCCCGCCCCGAACAATGTCATGATGTTAATAATGCCAACACCGCGGATTTCGAGCAGATGCTGGATAAGCTCCGGCGCGCTGCCAATTAGCTGGTTCTCCTGCGTCTGGCGAATTTCAACCGCATCATCCGCCACAAGGCGGTGGCCTCGTTTTACCAGCTCCAGCGCAGTTTCACTTTTTCCGATCGAGCTCTGTCCAACGATTAGCACACCCATCCCGTACACATCAACCAGTACACCGTGCATTGTCGTCGTCGGTGCCAGACGGCCTTCCAGATAGGTGGTCAGTTTACTGGATAGTTTGGTCGTCGGCAGCGGAGACGTGAGCACCGGAATGCCCCGCTC
>NZ_DFMZ01000066.1:0-347 GCF_002375825.1 Aneurinibacillus sp. UBA3580 | reverse complement strand
CGCTCTTCCGACAGACTCAGGAGTTCATCCGGCGCCTCGCAGCCATGAGCTACACATACGCACGGCGTTTGTTCATGCAGCAACTTGTCAATCCGTTCAATGCGATGCTCCTTTTTCATTGCATTATAGAAGCTTAGTTCTGTTTTCCCAAGCAGCTGCACACGCTCTGCAGCATAAAAATCGAAATATCCCGCCATTTCCAGGCCAGGACGGCTGATATCGCTTACGGTAATCTCGCGGCGCAACCCCGTTTCTCCACTTGCTACTTTCAATTGGAAATGATTAACAATATCGCGCACTTGAGTCTTTTTCAAACGCCCCACCCTCTTTTTTCTGTGAAAATTGTG
>NZ_DFMZ01000051.1:102869-106359 GCF_002375825.1 Aneurinibacillus sp. UBA3580 | reverse complement strand
AAGCCGATTCATCTCATGACTGAGGTCACGAGTTTTCTCGGCTAATTCATAAAACGCAACCAATCAAAAGGCAGCTTCCCATTTGACGGAAAGCTGCCCTTTCTTATGAATCGGCATGTTTTTATCATGCAATCTCTTTTCTCATTTCTTTACTCCCCCGTTCCTCTTCAAAAAGCGATTTACTGTACGTATACTTACTTCAATTTAGGCAATTGTCAAACATTTTTATTGATTTATAATTTTAACATATCAATTTATCGTCTCAGAAGAGGTGGCTTGCTTGAGTCTACGAAAGCGTCTTATGCTAGTGTATACCTTACTCGTCTTGTCGCTCGGGGTCCCGCAGCTTGTATGCGCCGCTGTCTCTCCTTCACAGCTGCCAGTGAAAAAGACATACAAAATCGCGGCAGAATGGGCACTTCCTCCTTTTTCTTATATAACATCAAACGGATCGTTCGTCGGCGCCAGTATCGATATCATGGATAAAATCGCGACCTATAATAATCTTGCCTTCGAATACATTCCAATGGACCTTGCCCGCGCGGAAAAAGAGCTGCAGGCGGGGCGAATCGATGCCATCGCCGGGATGACATACAGTACGGAAAAAAGCGGTGCGTTTGATTTCTCAGATCCGTACTTCACCATGTCGGACGCGTTAATTATTCCTAAAGAAAAAAGGCAGGCCGTACACAGCATCAGCGACATACGCTCCCTGCATGTCGTTCTGCAAAATCGGAAACCCGTGCTGGAATCGCTGCTTAATCTGCGCCATTCCAATCTTACGGTCACCAGAAACCAGCTTTCCGGTATGCTGCTCCTGCTTGAGAAGCGGGCGGATGTATTTATCGGTAATAAATGGACAGCGAACGTATACTTGCGGCATTTCAGACAGCAGGACAACTTTATCATTCTGGAAGAAGTTATCGAGCCGGCCGATTTCGCCATTGCCGTTCGTAAAGGTGACGACTCGCTGCTTGCCGTCATCAATCGGACATTGACAACAATGAAAGCGAAAGGAGAAATTAATCAGCTTATGAATAACTGGCTGATGTCGGAATCGGATGTACAAATCGCCCGCCTACAGAAGTTCATTCAATTGCTGGCGACGGTTCTCATCGCAACAGCGTGCGTGCTTCTGTTTATTTATTTATGGAACCAGCGTTTAAAAAAAGCGGTGCAAAGTCGCACCGAAGAACTCTGGCTACTTACTCACCATTTGCAAGAACAACGTCAAGATATCGCTGACCGTGATGCATTCAAAGAACAAATCTTAAATAACATCCATACCGGAATTGTCACATTCAGTATGGACTATAAGGTAACGAGCTACAATACGCGCGCAAATGAAATGCTGGGATTCACGGGTGGATTTTTCAAAGAGAAGAACTACCCTCCGCTGCTCGCCCGTATTCTGGCACACTACAGAGATAACAGCAAACAACATCAAAGCCACAAAAACGCTTTAACCAAATTAGAAATCAATGAATCAGGAGTCTGGAAAGTGATTTACTACCGTCTGCTCACCCTGCATGACGCCCAGAAAAAGCAAATAGGATACTTGCTCTCTATGACCGACCGCACGGAAGAGACCCGACTGGAACAAAAGCTTGTCATGCAGGAGAAGCTGCATGCTTTAGGCCAGCTTGTAGCGGGAGTCGCTCACGAAATCCGCAACCCGCTGACGTCTATTAAAACATTCGTCGACCTGCTGCCCAGCAAATACGATCAGCCAAAATTCCGGGAAGCCATCATGGAACATCTGCCTGCTGAAATTAACAGGCTGAATGCGATTGTAACCGATTTACTGGATTACGCCCGTCCTCGTTCGCCCAGCAAAGAAATGTATCCGGCCAACGCCCTGCTCACTTCTTTGCTCACGTTTTTACGGGTTACCCTGGAAAAGAAAGAGATTGTTCTTGAACAATCCTGCCAGGATGATATTGCCTTTTATACTGATCCACAGCAGATACGGCAAGTTTTTTTGAATCTTCTGCTCAACGCCATTGATGCTGTAGAAGAAACAGCAGAGAAGAAAATCATAATTACCGTGGAAAAAGAAAACGCGGAGACAGGACGAATTACAATTGCCGATACCGGGACCGGAATCGAATCGGAACAGATGAAACGTATTTTCGAACCTTTCTACTCAAGCAAACATAACGGTGTCGGACTCGGACTTCCCCTCTCCTATAAACTACTTAGAGAAAACAAGGGAGACATTCGCATAACAAGCCATCCTGGCCTGGGAACGAAAGTCACTGTCTTTTTACCGTTGCATAAACCGGAGGAGGAATCATAATGAAACCGCACGTATTGATACTTGATGATGAACGCGCCATCTGTACCTCACTTAGCTTTGCGCTAGAAGACGCATATGATATCACTGCTTTTACTGACCCTATGGAAGGACTGCGTGCAATGGAACAGCATCCGTTCGATATCGTACTGCTGGATTTGCGGATAGGGTCCCGCAGCGGCATCGATATCCTGCGTCAGATTAAACAGAAGCATCCATCTGTCATCGTGATTATGATGACCGCTTACGCCTCCATCGAATCGTCTATCGAAGCGATTAAGCAGGGGGCGTACTATTACATTGAAAAGCCGATTAACACGGAAGAAATACAGTTGTTAATGATGAAAGCGCTTGAACATAAACGGCTCTCCCTTCAGGTTGAGACGCTGCATGCACAGCTTCAGCAAACCAGCGGACGAAGATGTTTCGTAGGGAAAAGCAAGGCGATGGAACATGTCTTCTCCATGATTGAACGTGTAAAAGATATCGATTCGAACGTGCTCATCACCGGAGAGAGCGGCACCGGCAAAGAGCTGGTGGCGCGTGCCATCCATGATACGGGCAGGCGAAAGAACGGTCCGTTAGAAATCGTCAACTGCGCAGCCATTCCGGAGACGCTGCTGGAAAGTGAACTGTTCGGCTACGAAAAAGGGGCATTCACCGGAGCGACGCAGCGAAAAGAAGGAAAGTGGGCAGCAGCGAACGGCGGTACGCTATTTCTCGATGAAATAAGCGAGATGCCGCTTGCTCTGCAGGCTAAGATTCTGCGGGTTCTCCAGGAACGTGAAGTGACACCTCTTGGGTCAAACCGAAAAATCTCCCTGGACGTACGGATTGTAAGCGCTACAAATAAACGGCTGGAACAAATGGTAGCGGAAGGAACGTTTCGCGAAGATTTATATTTCAGGCTTAATGTCATCCCTATATCGGTCCCGCCACTGCGGGAAAGAGAGGGAGACTTGCCGCTGCTGCTTGAATACTTCCTGCAAAAATACTCCCGGGAAATGGACAAAGCTCCAAAAAGGTTGTCAGCAGCCGCGCGCCGTCTCTTGCTCGCTTACAACTATCCGGGCAATATCCGCCAGCTCGGAAATATTATAGAGTATGCCGTCGCCCTTTCCTCCTCCGACATCATTACGGAAGAAGATCTGCCGGAATATGTTCAGCAGCCTAGTCCAACCACGATTCCTGCTG
>NZ_DFMZ01000051.1:89725-102759 GCF_002375825.1 Aneurinibacillus sp. UBA3580 | reverse complement strand
CTGCTGCCCGGGCTGACGCCGAACGCATCATTAGCATTCCCGTCGGTGCTCCTATGAAAGAAATCGAGAAAAGGGCCATTGCCGCCACGCTTCACCACTGCAATTGGCATCGACAGGAAACCGCACGTGTTCTGCAAATTTCGGAGCGAAGCCTGCGTGATAAAATTAAGCTTTATAATATCCAAAATGAGCAAGAATTATAATATTTTCTAATTCGGCAGAATTTGCCGATTCGGCAAAATTCGCCGTCTCATCCGGCAAACTCTGCCGAATTATTTTTAACATCCTTCTTTCCAAGTTGAAAACGTTAACATTTATATAAATCAGAAAATTGGAACGTAAATTGCAAATACTCTGATATAGGAAAGGAGCGTGCAAATGAAACAACATTATTTTTTCGCGGGAGCAATTCTTTTGCTAACCTGGCTCACGGTCGGTTGCTCCCTCGCGGAAAACAAACAGGAAATCCCTTCTCCTGTTTCATACTATCCGCTGCGGCAATCGGAAGATGCGTCTGTTCCCTCGCTGCAGGGCCAAAATGTCACCATTGCCACAGGCGACATATCGGGTGTATACTACCTGCTCGGTCAGGCTCTTGCCGACATCTATGAACGGTATGGCGGCGCGGTTACAGGTACGCGAATCACAAAGGCATCTATCGAAAATACCAGACTTGTCGCCCAGAAGAAGGCGGAGCTGGGATTTGCCACTGTCGATGCGCTTCTGACTGTTAACCAGCCAAACAACGCCGAAGAGCGATACGAACGATCCCGCTTGCGGGCCATCACCGAAATTTATTCCAATTATATCCATATTGCAGTTACCAAAAAAAGTGGAATTCGTTCTCTACAGGATTTAAAAGGGAAACGGATTGGTATGGGGCCCATCGGAAGCGGCACGGAATTAACGGCAGAACGTATCCTGCAGGCAGCAAAATTGACGCGATATAACGTAAAAAAATATTATTTCTCTTTCTCCCAATCATCTCAGGCGCTTAGAGATGGGGTTATTGACGCGGCCTTTTTCTCCTCGGGCATGCCGAATCCCGATATTGCTTTGCTGGCGAAAGACATTCCGCTTACCCTGGTGCAGATTCCGGAACAAGTAATGACAGAGCTTCAGCGGCAGTACCCTTATTATTCAAAAAAAGTTATTCCGAAGGAAACATACGGCGGACTGGACCACGATGTCGAAACAGTAGTCGTAAAAAATGTGCTTCTCACCCATAGCGACCTGCCCAAAGAAACGGCATACGAGTTAACCCGGAGTTTCTATGAACATCTTCCCGAGATGTATGATATTCATCCTGCCGCCAGAGAAATCAAAGCGGAAGAGGCGGACAAGCATATCTATCTTCCCCTTCATCCGGGTGCGGCTCAATATTTTGAAGAAATGAAAAAGAAAAGAAAGGATTCCAATTAATAAGGAGGTCAATTACTATGCATAAACTGCAAAAACTCATCTCTATCTTCGCCGTTCTAACGCTTGCCATCCTGGCAGGCTGCGGCGTTCCTACCGCACAAAAAACAGGTGATGCCCCTGCTGGCAACGCACCTGCGGCAGAAGGTGCCAAACAGCTGACCATCGCCGGAAACGGAGGTAAGATCGAAAAAGCCATTCGCGACGAGATTGCTCCGAAGTTCAAAGAAAAGACCGGCATTCAAATCAACTACATCGCCGGCCTCTCAGGTGAAATTCTCTCAAAAGTAGAGCTGCAGAAAAACGCGCCGCAGATCGACATTGCACTTTATGTGCCGATTGACGTACAGCGCGCCAAAGAAAAAGGACTTACCGAGCCTCTTGACGAAACGAACGTTCCTGCACTGAAAAACGTCGATCCGCGTTTTATCGTTGTGGAAAAAACAGCCGCGCCTGCTTTCGGGCTTGTCATCGCGCCTGCTTATAACACGGAGGCTTTCGAAAAGAATAACATCAAACCGATTGAATCCTGGAATGACATCGCTCGTCCGGAATACAAAGGCAGAACCGCCTTCTCGGATATTTCAAATGACTGGGGTTTTAATACTTTATACGCTCTGGCACTGGCAAACGGAGGCAGCATCGATAACATGGAGCCTGGTCTGAAAAAAGCGAAAGAACTTGCCGGTTATTCGTCCACTTTCTACAAAAACTCGACGCAAATGATGCCGGCTATGCAGCAGGGCGCCGCCGACGTAACAGTGATGGGAAGCTACGCTATTGGAGACCTGGCTGTTTCCGGTGTTCCGCTCAAAATGGTTGTACCGAAAGAGGGTGTACCGCTGCAAGCATTCAGCGCTACCCTGGTTAAAAACACGCCGCATAAAAAGGAAGCGCTTGATTTTATTAACTATCTTGTAGGCGAAGAGGCGCAAAAAGCGACGGCAGACGCGGGATTCTATCCGGTCGTAAAAGGAATGAAACTGTCGGAGAAATACGAACCGTTCATCGGACTAAAAGAAACAGACAAAACGTACAAGCCCGATTTTGCGAAATTTGCGAAAATGAGAGCCGAGTGGTCGGATCGCTGGTCGAAAGAAGTAACACCGCAGCTTGGTAAACTGTTGAAAAAATAAGTAAGAAAGGGGACGTATCATGACCATACTGGCAACAAGAAATGACGTGGAAATCAAAAATGTCGTCAAACGCTTCGGTTCTAATACGGTATTGAACGGCATCAATCTGGAAATCAAGCAGGGTGAGCTTCTCACTCTGCTTGGCCCTTCCGGCTGCGGCAAAACAACCACCTTGAACTTAATCGCAGGCTTTCTCGAAGCCGATGAAGGGGATGTCTATATTAAAGGAAAAAACGTAACGCATATCCCCCCGTACAAACGCGACCTGGGAATGGTTTTCCAGACATATTCTCTCTTTCCGCACATGACCGTATACGAAAACCTCGACTTTGGTCTTAGACTGCGCAAGGTGCCCAAACCGAAAAAACAAAACCGCATTGCCCGTGCGCTCGATCTCGTGAAAATGTCCGGACTTGAGCATCGCTACCCGCGTGAGTTGTCGGGCGGACAGCGGCAGCGTGTCGCCATCGCCCGCGCGCTTGTCGTGGAGCCTGAACTGCTGCTGCTCGATGAACCTCTCTCTAATCTAGACGCCAAACTGCGCCATGAATTGCGTGCGGAGATTAAGCGACTGCAGAAAGAAATTGGGGTTACGACCATCTTTGTTACGCATGACCAGGAAGAAGCGCTCTCCATGTCCGATCGGGTCGTCGTCATGAACGGAGGAAAAATCGAGCAGATCAGTTCACCGACCACCATTTACAACCATCCGGAAACCGAGTTCGTCTTCCAGTTTATCGGTAAGTCCAACTGCTTCCACGGTACAGTGGCGGAAATCAACAACCGAAAAATTTCCGTACAGCTGGAAGACGGGTGGGTAACGTTTGTCGATGCGGACAACATTATGGGCAGCGAGCGTACATGCCGCCCGGGAGATGAAGTAAAGCTATATATTCGCCCTGAAAAACTGTCCCTCGCTTCTGCGGAACAATCCGGACATCTGGAACACTTCCACAAAGCGACGATTACTCAGATGAACTACCTGGGAGCTTCTTGGGAGATTGACGCTACCCTGCTCGGAAAATCCGTGCAAATTTTAACCCCTATGTATGATGCTTCATGGCAAATCGGGAAAGAGGTGATGATTGGATGGAATCCGTCAGACATCATGCTCATCAAGAAGTGATTCGGGAACCGGCAACGATACCGGAACCAATAAAAACAAAGCCGCGCAAAAAGAAAAAAGCGTATCTTCCCGGCCTTCTTCTTTTGCTTCCGATTTTACTGTTTATCTTTGGATTTTTTGTCGTACCGATGTTATACATTCTGTATTTAAGCTTTATTTATACAGATAGCCCGAACGCAACAAACGCAGTATACAGTCTGAAAAACTATGCGCTGTTTTTTACAGACTCCTATTATCTATCGTCACTATGGATAACAGTAAAAGTAAGCCTGTATACGGTTCTTGTATCTTTGCTGCTTGGCTACCCGGTCGCATTGACAATGGCCAAAAGTTCGCCGCGCATACGCGGATACATTGCGCTGCTCATCGCATCCCCTTTGCTTGTCAGCATTGTGGTGCGCAACTTCGGCTGGTATCTCTTGCTTCTTCCAAATGGAACCATTAACAGTATATTGACTTCACTCGGCATTGTCAGCGCTCCGCTGAAGCTGCTATTTTCAGAAGTCGGGGTGGTTATCGGCCTTTCTAATGCGTATCTGCCGTTCATGATTTTAGCGATTGCCACAAGCCTGTATAATATCGATCCTTCGCTGGAGAGAGCGGGCGCGATTCTTGGTGCAAGTCCGATGCGCACCTTCTTCTCGATTACGCTGCCGCTTAGCCTTCCCGGCATCGTATCCGGCTGCGTACTTGTTTTTAGCATGTCGATGAGCGCCTATGTTACACCCGCACTCATGGGAGGAGCTAACGTACCGATGATGCCGATTGTGGCGTATGATCAGATTAACAACCTGCTCCGCTGGACATTCGGTTCCGCGCTGTCTTATGTGCTTCTGGCTACAACCATGCTGCTTGTAACCGTCTTTACGCGCGGATTTGAAAAAAGCAGATTCAGGGAGGTATTCCGATAATGAAAACACTGGGAAGACTGCGTCTGCTCGTAGCCATCCTTACCATTATTTATATTTTAATTCCGCTGCTTGTCGTCATTCCGGCTTCTTTTACAAGCGCTAATTATCCAAGTTTTCCGCCGCAGGGCTTTTCCTTCCAGTGGTACACGAAACTGCTGGAGCGGCCGGAATTCATGACGGCTCTTGCCAATAGCGCCAAATTCGCATTGGTAGCCGCATTTTTCTCTGTCTTATTCGGTACGCTTGGTGCATTGGCTATAGCCAAATATGATATCCCGGGCAAATCGTATATTACGTCGCTGCTGACTTCGCCGCTTAGCGTACCTCAGCTTGTATTAGGCGTAGCACTGCTTATTTACTTTACACCACTGATGCTGGCCGGTACCGGAACAGGGTTCCTGATTGCCCACATCATTATCTGTATCCCCTATGTAATCCGGCTGGTGCTTACCGGTTTAAGCGGATTTGACTACAATCTGGAACGGGCTGCCGCGATTCTCGGCGCAAGTCCGCTGACGGTATTTTGGAGAGTGACGCTGCCATTAATCCGTCCGGCTATCATTTCGGGAGGATTGTTCGCATTTTTGACATCATTTGACAATGTTACCGTATCGCTGTTTATGGTATCTCCCGATATGCGTACGCTGCCGATCGAAATTTTCTCGCATATGCAGGATGCGTACGATCCGCTGGTCGCTTCCGTTTCCAGTGTCGTTATTTTTATCTCGGTCATTCTCATTATCATCCTTGAGAAACTTCAGGGTGTAGGCCGAATGTTCGGCGGCACGCACTGATACCAAAAAACACCGCACAACCGGCCTGGCTGCCGGTAGTGCGGTGTTTTTGCTTTCTTCTTTTTATCTATAGACGTAAGTGAATCACGCAAGTTCCCCATACGTCATCGCCCCAAAGCAGCTCCAACTTATCGCCATCCGCCACTGGACCGACGCCCGCCGGTGTACCCGTATAAATAATATCACCCTGCCCCAATCCGAAGTGCTCGGCGGCAAATTCGATAATTGTCTGCATGTTAAACAGCATATCGCTCACGTTGCCGCGCTGTACCCGCTCCCCGTTTTTGAAAAGCGAGAAATCCGTTTCAGCGCATGCCGCTTCCCCGGGAAACGCATGAAACTTCGTCAACACCGCCGAATTCGGAAATCCTTTTGCTCTCAGCCAAGGGTGACTTTTCTTCTTCAATTCACTCTGCACATCGCGCAGCGTAAAATCAATGCCCAATGCCATCTTATCCACTATGTCTTCCACACTCATTCCCGGCTCATACGGACGAAAGATATGCAGCACCAGTTCCGTTTCGTAATGCACTTCACCCTGATTTCCCGGCAGTACAATCGTCTGCCCGTTCGCTTCTACCAACGCATGGGTCGGCTTAGAAAAGAGAAACGGAGAAGTCGGCACCGCATTCCCCAGCTCTTCCGCATGTAGCCGATAGTTTCTTCCCACACAATAAATGTTGCGTATTTGATTCATCGGTCCCCTTCTCTCTTTATACTGACGTTATCATGCCGCCATCAACCAGCAGCGTGCTTCCCGTAATATATGTGCTGGCACCAGAAACGAGGAACGTTACCACCCTGGCGAACTCCTCCGGCTCTCCGTACCGCTTAAGCGGAATGGCCTGCTTCGCTTTCTCTTCCATTTCTTCCTTCGTAATGCCCTGCCTCTCAGCATTCAGCTGGTCCAGATGCGCCACGCGATCCGTTGCGATGCGGCCCGGCGCCACCGTATTGATGAGAATGTTATAGGGCGCAAGTTCCATCGACAGCGTCTTAGCCATTCCTACAATTCCTAAGCGGAATGTGTTAGATAGAATGAGACCTGGAATCGGCTGCTTGACGGAAGAAGAAGCGATATTAATGATACGGCCGCCTCCTGCCTGCTTCATATCAGGCAGCACCTCCCGAATGAGGCGGATATAACTTAATAGATTTAATTCAAATGCTTTTTGCCACTGTTCATCATCAAATTGCTCGAATGTGCCGCCCGGTGGTCCGCCGGCATTGTTAATAAGAATATCAATTCCGCCGAACGTCTCACGCGTCGCCTGTACGAGAGACTTAATTTCATCATAACTGGTAATATCCGCTTTATGGTACGCTACCTTCCCCGTCCCCAGCTGTTCCAGCTCTTCTTTCACCTGCCGCAGCTTCTCTTCGTGACGGCTCGTAATCATCACGTGTGCGCCTTCCTTAACAAGCTGCTCCGCAATCGCCCGGCCCAGCCCCTGGCTAGAGGCAACGACCAGCGCCACTTTGCCGTTTAATTTCAGTTCCATATACATGTCTCCTTCTCTTAAGATGAATAAACAATCTTTATAATTTCACAATGGCCCGCCCGCGCATTTGTCCCTGCAAAATGCGCTGAAGCGACTGTGGTAGCTCATCCAGCGTAATCTCGTGTGCAATCGTATCCTCAAGGCGATCCGGTTTCAAGTCATCCGCCATCCGTTTCCACAACGGCAGACGAACCTCCATCGGGCAATAGACGGAATCGATTCCCAGCAGATTGACCCCCCGTAAAATAAACGGAAACACCGTTGTCGGCACATTTGTCCCGCCGGTTAACCCGCTGACCGCGACAGAGCCGCCATACTGCGTTGTACTTAGCACATAGGCCAGCGTATTGCCTCCGACCGGATCGACTGCACCGGCCCAGCGCGTCTTACCGAGCGGCTTGAATTTCTCAGGTGCTACGTCTTCCCGTGCTATAATTTCCTTCACACCCAGCTCCCGCAAATAGCCGTGCTCGGATTCTTTTCCGGTACTGGCGACCACATCATACCCCTTCTTTGCCAGCATAGCCGCAGCCAGACTGCCCACTCCGCCTGTCGCACCGGTAACCAGCACTTCACCCTTGTCCGGTGTAACACCGCTTTCCTCCAGCCTCTGCACCGATAACGCCGCGGTAAAACCGGCCGTACCGTAGACCATTGCTTCTCTGAGCGTTAATCCGGATGGAAGTGGAACAATCCATTCGGCCGGAACACGCACATACTCGCTGAAGCCGCCGTAATGCGACACTCCCAGCTCAAACCCGGTGACCAGTACCTGATCGCCTTCTTTGAAACGTTCATCCGTTGACGAGACCACCGTTCCAGCTACATCAATCCCCGGTACGAACGGATAGGTTCGAACAATATTGCCGTTCGGCGTGCTGGCCAAGCCATCCTTGTAGTTTACGCTTGAATAGGCAGCCCGGATGATGACATCCCCTTGCGGAAGCTGGTCTATGGACAGCTCTTTTACCTTAACCGATACATCCCCTGACTCCGTCTTATCGACAACCAATGCGCGAAATTTCTCTTGCATGCGTCTCTCCCCTTCCACTTTTTGTTCCTATTGATTAACAAAACGTTGCTTTCATTGCCAGCTCTGTCATCACGATCATCGCTTTATACGCTTCAAGAATGTCCCTCGCTTGATAATGCACGACGGGCTCGTTCTCTTCAATCGTCGTACCCGGCATCAGGCCTGCCCACTCCGCCTGGCCATGATTGGCGAATTCAATGGTTAGAACCGGATTCTCCGGCGGCGTAAGAGGCTTCACATTCTTCCGATTCTCAATCGCCTGTTTTGTTTTTTCCCGCAGAAGCCAGCCCGCTTTCTCCGGCGTAAGGCAGAGTGCGGACGTCCGGGAAATCTGCCGCTTCACAACGGCAGTTGTAATGCCCGGTATCAGCGCTTCGGCTTCGGCCGCCGTCTCGTCATCGCCCGCCACCATCAAGAGCGGGACGCCGTAATGTCCAGCCACATATGCGTTAAATCCCAGCTCGCCGATCGGCTGATCGTTGATGTACATATTTCTCACACCGAAAATCATCGTGTGGCTGAGCACACCTCTTCTTCCGGCACGTGAATGATACCCGAGAAACATGGCACCGGCGTATGTATCATCAAGTCCCTGTACCATGGAAAACGGCTTAACATCTCCGGAGATAAGCTGCGCTTCCGGATGCAGCCGTTCGATTACCAGGTTATTCATCTTAGAATGGCTGTCATTGACCACAATCTCTTTGAATCCCTGTTGAAATGCGGCTTCAATAACATGGTTTGCTTCATCGGTCATTAGCTTTTGGCCGCGCGTATAATTTCGCTCTCGTGCATCCACAAACGTCTGATCCACAAGCCCGGTAATCCCTTCCATATCGACGGAAAGATACAGTTTCATCTCTTCACTCCTCTCTACTTTTCCTCAAATTTAAATATTCTATATTCTCTTCAGAGATTCCTTTCTTTCAGCAACATACTATATGCTTCACTTTTTTCGTTAAAATACATTCCTTTTGTCAAAAATATCTTTACATTTAATGTTAAATTATCTAACATATATATAACACTAAATTCATTTTGGCTAAAAGGAAGGTGGTATTTCCATGAAGACAATGAATTCAGAGTCGTTGAATGTCTCACTGCTGCTTCATGAGCTAAAGCAGGCAAACGAAAAAATGGGGCAAGTAGTAAAGACGATTAACCATGTCGCCTCCCAGGCCAATCTACTCGCGCTTAATTCAGCTATTGAAGCTGCACGAGCCGGAGAGTATGGACGCGGTTTTTCTGTCGTAGCTGACGAAATCAAACGATTTTCGCAGCAATGTTTAGCCGCCAATCAGGAAAGCGATGAACTCATCCGTAATATCCAGAGAAAGGCAAACGAAGTCATCGCCGTCCGGACAGCGGACGTAGCTTTTGACACCATTGACAAAATCGATCGCAACCTTTTTGAACGGAACTGTGATGTGCAAGCCTGGGCTACCTTCAATGCCATTAAAGAGTGCCTCCGTGTTCAAGAACCGGAACGAAAGCGAAAAGCAACCGCCTTTATGAAAAAGATCGTTGACATTTATGAGGTATACTTCGATTTGTTCGTCACTGATGTAGAGGGAAAGGTTGTGGCGGCTGGCGTTAACCAGAACCTTGTCGGACTCGATATGTCCGATCGCCAGTGGTTTCGCGAGACAATGAAAACAAACAATGTTTACGTTACGGACATGTACTATTCCAAAGCGATGAACGGGCATACCATCGCTTATTCTTGCCCGGTTCGCGAAGACGACGGTTCCGTACTTGGCGTCTTTACCACCCGTTTCAATTGGAATTATATCTACGATATTATCGACACGGTCAAAATTGATAGTCAAAGCGAACTCTATGTTATTAATCAAGAGGGTACAGTGATCGCTTCCCGCGATCGGCAAGGAATTCTAAAGACAAACCTCGCCTCGTTGTCTGCCGTTAAAAAACTTCTCTCAGGTCAGCCATACGGCTATACGATTGAGCGTGACCGCTTCGGCCAAGAAAAAATATACGCCTTCTGCCAAACGAAAGGATATAACGCATACAAAGGAAAAGGCTGGTCTGTTATTGTTAGCGAATCGATCAGCTAATAAATATGCTGAAAGGACGGCTGACTTTTAAGGTGCGAAGGAAAAGAGAGAAAAGAACGAGAGGATGATTTCAATGCGGAAAAAGGCAAATGCCTTTTTCTTCCCTGGATCTCATTTCCTCTTTCCTTCTCATTCTTTCTTCGTGCTTTTCACAGAAAAAGGAGCGGTACCGTCCGCTCCTTTTTCTATTCACTCTATACATGGGCCGCCTGCTTTTCAAGAATAAACTTCTGAATTTTACCGCTTGCCGTTTTCGGAAGTTCATCGACGAAACAATAGGCACGGGGGCGCTTGTATTTGGCAAGTCGATTGCCGGTAAGGAGGAATTCGTCCAGCTCCTGTTCCGTAACCTGACTGCCTTTAGCACGAACGACATAGGCGAACACGATCTGTCCCCATTTCGGGTCCGGTTTTCCCACAACCGCTGCCTCGCGTACCCCGGGATGCTCGACAAGCCGATCTTCCACCTCACGCGGGTAGATGTTTTCCGCTCCCGAAATAATCATGTGGTCAATCCGGTCGCGTATCCAGACATACCCTTCCTCGTCATATTCACCCATATCCCCGGTATGATACCAGCCGTATGCCAGCGCTTTTTCTGTCGCTTCCGGACGGTTATAGTAGCCGCCCATCATGCACGGTCCTTTCACCAGAATTTCACCGATTTCTCCCGGTTCGCAAATATCGTCCGGATGGGTAGGGGAGCCGTCCGGCTGCACCCGGCAGATGCGTAATTGGTGTGTCAGACTCGGCTTTCCTGCCGAACCCGCTTTCTTCAATTGCTCGTCTGCATATAACACCGCCATGCAGGGCCCCATCTCCGTCGTCCCGTAAATCTGGATGAGGTCGGCACCAATTTTTTCTTCAAACTCACGGATAAGTACAGGAGCCATCGACGCTCCGCCGTATTCGAGCAAGCGCAGCGACGACAGATTATATGCGTCGAAATCGTCCGCATGCAGCAGCATATTTACCATCGTCGGCGCCGCAAACATATGCGTGATCTGCTCCTTCTCGATCGTATGAAGCACATGGGAAGCGTCGAAATGGTGCAAAAGCACATTGGTTGCCCCCACCTGCACACGCGGCAGGAATGACGTGTGCAGCTCCGCCGTATGATTCAGCGGTGCCGCGGCCAATCCGATATCGTCTTTCGTCAGTCCCATGCACTGCATCATCATGAAATTGTGATGGATTTTGCTTCGATGCGTATGAAGCACACCTTTCGGGCGCCCTGTCGTACCGCTGGTATACATCATAATGCAATAATCGTCTTCCGAGACGCTCGCATTCGGACGAGCCGTGTCTTCCGCCTCAAGCAGCGCATAGAAATCCAGCGCACCTTCCGGAATTTCAGCATCTACGTAGATATAGTGTTCCACCGGATTTCCCAGCTCGCGTGCTTTAGCTACGATATCGGAGCCCTGATTTTCATACAGCAAAACCTTCGCTTTTCCATCCTGCAGAATATACTGAAGCTCGTGCGCAGCCAGACGATAATTAATCGGATTGAAAATGGCTCCGATTTTAGCGGTCGCAAACAGCGTCACGACGAATTCGCTCGTATTATATAAGAAGGAAGAAACCACATCGCCTTTTTGCACACCCAGGCGCTGAAGCGCCCGGGCGAACTGGTTTACCTTTTGATCCAATTCTGTATAATCCCAGCGGTGATGCTTGTTTTCAAATTCATAAACTAAAGCCGTCTTCTTCGGAAAATTGCGGGCCGACCACTCTAGAGTCTCTCCGATTGTTGTGCTCATCCGTTTTCCTCCCTTTCCCGCTTTGTTTATTTCATGTAATCAGGTTTGACAAATCCCTGGAATTCCTTGTCGATTACATCCTTGAACTCTTGTGATTTATACGCTTCGATCAAATCTTTTACAAATTGCTTGTCTTTGTCCGCCGTTTTAATCGCTACAACGTTCATGTACTGATCCGGAATATCTTCCAATTCAAGAGCTTCTGTTAGCTTCAGGCCGGATGCGATCGCGAAGTTTCCGTTTACGAATGCATAGTCCGCATCCGCGAGCGAGCGCGGCAGTTGAGCCGCTTCAAGAGGAAGCAGTTTAATATTTTTCTTGTTTTCCACTACATCTTTTTCTGATACACGAAGCAAATCTACACCATCTTTTAACTTAATCCAGCCAAAATTCTGCATCATCACAAGCGCACGTGCCTGGTTCGTCGGATCGTTTGGCAGAGATACGGTTGCTCCCGGCTGTACTTCATCTAATGTTTTATGCTTTTGCGAGTAAATGCCAATCGGTGCGGTAGGCACTTGAATTACGTCTTCAATAGGCAGGTTATGCTCTTTCGAAAAATTTTCTAGATATACAATATGCTGGAATACATTAGCGTTTAATGAACCTTCGGCCAGCGCCTGGTTTGGCTGTACATAATCATTAAACTCAACAATTTTCACTGTATACCCTTTTTTCTCAAGGATCGGTTTGATTCCTTTTTTCACCTGGTCACTGTACGGACCCGCAGTCGCGCCAATCACTAACTCTTTTGTCTCACTCTGCGGCTGGCTTGCAGTTGCCTGTTCTTCCTTCTGTCCTCCACAAGCAGCTAAAAACGCCGTCAAAATTAAGATTAGTCCAATGAGAATAAAAGGTTTTCTTTTCACAAAAATTCCCCCTAGATGTTTTATTTAACGTTTATCTAAAAAATGCGCCAGGCGATTGCCTGTAAATTGAATAGCTTGAACAAGTATGACCAACAGCAGAACGGTTACGACCATTACATCTGTCTGGAATCTGTAATAGCCAAAGCGAATCGCCAGGTCTCCGATTCCACCGCCACCCACTACGCCGGCCATTGCCGAGTAAGAAAGGAAGCTAACGATCAATACCGTCAATCCAAGCATAAGGCCGGAACGCGCTTCGACCAGCAGTACTTTCCAGACAATCTGGTATGTAGAAGCTCCCATCGCCACTGCTGCTTCGATGACGCCTTTTGATACTTCGCGCAGTGACTGCTCAACCAAGCGGGCGAAATACGGAATCGCCGCAATCGAGAGCGGAACGGCTGGC
>NZ_DFMZ01000051.1:77593-89619 GCF_002375825.1 Aneurinibacillus sp. UBA3580 | reverse complement strand
GCCTGCCGCTACCGGACCGATGGTTGTGCCGATAAGCGCCCGCGTCAGCGGAATCAATGCCACCAGCAAAATCAGAAATGGAAATGAACGAACCACATTAACAAGGGTGCTAAGGATTCGGAATAAAATCGGCTTTTCCAAAGGTTGTCCTTTGTCTGTCAAAAAGAGCAGAATACCGAGCGGAGTTCCTAACAACAGTGCAGCTCCGATGGAAATGCCAACCATCACGAAGGTCTGCACGATAGAAAGACCTATTTCCGGCAGCAGCGGAATAATATTATCAAACATGAATGACCCCTCTTTTCTCTGTGAATTCCTCTTCAAATAATAGTTTGGCAATATCGGTCTTCGGCGCGATTTCTTTTTCGGAGAGCGACAGCTTTTCAACGAGATGCCCGTTCTCCATTACCGCCACTTTGTTGCAGATCTCTTTCACTACGTTCATTTCATGTGTTACCAGAAGAATGGTAACACCCAGATTCTGGTTGATTTCTTTAAGGAAAGCCAGAATCGACCGCGTAGTCTGCGGATCTAATGCTGACGTCGGTTCGTCACACAGCAGCACTTTTGGCCGGCTGGCCAACGCCCGCGCAATGGCGACCCGCTGTTTCTGTCCACCGCTCAGTTTGGACGGATAACTGTTTATTTTTTCTGTGAGCCCCACAATTTCCAGGCATTCGCGAACCCGTGCTTCTCTCTCTTCTTTCCCGATTCCGGCGACCTCAAGCGGAAACGCTACGTTTCCTGCTACGGTCCGGTTATTTAAAAGATTAAAGTGTTGAAAGATCATGCCAATGGACTGCCGTGCTTTCCGCAAGTCTTTTTTTGACAGACTTGTCAACTCCTGACCATCCACATACACTTTCCCGTCGTCCGGTTTCTCAAGCAGGTTGACCATCCGCAGCAGCGTCGATTTCCCCGCACCGCTAAATCCGATGATGCCGTACACGTCCCCTTCTTCTACGTGAAGCGAAGCCGGCGCTACCGCCTGAAAAACACCATTGGGTGACATATAACTTTTACTAACATTCTGTAATTTAATCATGCCCTTTTCTCCCTCTTTCTCCTGGTCTCCTGTAAAGAGAAATAAAAACGACCTCTTGCCGGGCAAGAGGTCGACGAATGCATACGATATACTAAAGTCCGTCCGACCTCTTATCTTTCAGCGCATACGCACTGCTGGAGTTGGCACCGTTCAAATCCTGTTTCAGGATCCAATGGTTGCCGAGGTTTCACTGGGCCAGTCCCTCCGCCTCTCTGGATAAGAGTCTGAATTGTTCTCATGTTCAGTTGTTGATTTTATTTTAGCAAATTAAACCGCAAAGTCAACTAAGAATTATATAAATATTTTCTCGTTTTAAATTTTGAATTGTCTAATGGCTTGGTGCAGCTCTTCCGCCATCCGGCTTAGCATAGTGGAAGCAGCGGCTATTTGCTGAATCGATGTTACCTGCTCCTCAGAATATGAGGCAACGCTTTGAGAATGTACGGCCGATTTCTGCACTATGTCTAAAATGTCCTTAGCCTCTCTCATAATGTTCTGTGAACTGGCCGACATCTGCTGTGACGAAGCGGAAATCTCCACAATTTGATCGGAGATCTTCTCAACCGCCTGCAGAATTGTTTGGAAAATTCGACCGGCATCGTCGACAGCAACCATACCGTTTTTTACTTCATGTGTGCCTTTTTCCATTGACTTCACAGCATGCTGGGTATCTTTCTGAATATCCTGTACCATCTGTGCAATCTGAGCGGCGGAGCCTTTCGATTGCTCCGCCAGTTTCCGAACTTCATTCGCTACTACGGCGAATCCTTTGCCCTGCTCCCCGGCACGCGCCGCCTCTATCGCCGCATTCAACGCCAGCAGATTCGTCTGATTGGCGATTTCTGTAATCACGCTAATGATATCCCCGATCTGGTTTGATCTTTCACCAAGCACACGAACGATCGAAGCCGCATCATCCACTGAGACGCGAATCGTGTCCATCTGCTGTACCGCCTTCTGAATCACCTCATTTCCTTGCTCTGCCTCATGAGCTGTCTGCTGGGCTGCTTCTGATACGACGGACGAAGAAGCAGCGACACGCTGTACCCCTTCGTTCATTTCCCCCATCATCTGCGATGTCCTCTCGATCCCTTTTACCTGATTCTCTACTCCGGACGCCACTTCATGAGTATAGGCTGTAATCTGATCCAGCGTTTGGCTGGTATGCCCTACTCCGGTTGCTAATTCATGCGAAGAAGCGGCCACCTGCTCCGCCGTCGTATGAACACGCCAAATCAATGTCTGCAGATTATCAACCATTTCGTTGACAGCATGCGACAACTGACCAATTTCGTCATTCCCTTCAGCATGAAGCGGCTGCACACGTAAATCACCGCTTGCCACCTGATTGGCCAAGGCAGAGATTTCACGAATTCTGCGAAACGGCCGGCGAAGCACAAAATACAAAACCGCCCCAATGGCAAGAAGGGTGATAACCGCCGAGACAATCACTTTAAAAAGAAGCGCAGTAAGAGGTGCCATGAATTCCTGCAACGGTACATCCAGTACCATGATCCACTGCGTGCCTGTTACGGTTGTAAAGAATACCATACGCTCAACTCCACCAATGGTAACCTGCTTCATCCCGCTCTTTTCTTTTATCATCTGGCCAGCCAGTTCTCTTTGTGCCTCATCGCCCTGCTTCAGTACGTTTTCTTTCAATATCTTCGTTTTATCCGGATGGTGGATGAGAGTGCCATCCGCCTGGAATACATATACGATGTCCGAGCTCCCCACTTTGAAATCCGTCACTTTCTTAAATACTTCCTTTATTGGGGAAGCCCCGCTGACCAGTCCTTTCACCTTTTCATTTCTATCAAAAATGGGGGTTTCGAAAGAGATAATCAGATTAGAGACGTCCGCTTTATCAGGAAACGGATTGGAAATGATATTCTTTCCGGCCATCACATCGGGAAACGTGGATTCGCTGCCAATCTGGATAGTAACACCAAAATCAAGGGTTAAATTTCCTTGTGTATCCCCCAGTCCAATCGAAGAATACGTGCTGCCCATCCTTGCCCGCTCACGCTGAAAATACGTAAGAACTTCTTGTTTGTTTCCAAAACGAACGATATCCGTATTCGCCATGATGACCACTTCCGACATGCGGGTATTAAGCCATGTTTCCAGCTGGCTTGCGTGAATGTTTACCTGCGAGCGGGCGTTTTCCTCCAGGGATGTCACAATCAACCGTTTGGCGGACCAGTAATTGAGAGCTCCCATCGCCGTCAGTGCAATCCCTGTCAGACTCAATATAATTGCAATCATTTTTACTACAAATGTACGTCTCTTTTTCTCTTCCATATATACAAAAATCTCCTCCTTTTTACCTCTCTTCTATTATTTTACAATAAAATGTGAAAAAAAGCACAATGTTTCCCGGGGAAAATATCCATTCATCGAAGACATGCGGCCTGCTGTACACAAACCGTTTTATGCTGCTGGCCTGGCAGGAAAAAGAGAAGGACATCGAATCCTATCTGCTTGGCCGCAACTTCCTGCTGATTCAGCCGGATCGCTATGCGGTGAAATATACGCGCTTGCGTATCCAGGGCGAGCGTATTCTGCAAAGTCTCCAGGGATTATACCGGACGCTGTTTGACAAAGACATTCCCGGCACCGAATACGACTATACCCTCTAGAACGGCGGTGATGGCAGATGATGATTCGCAGCACCCGTGTCGACCGCTATGTGTTTGACGGATTCATTCGTTCTTCACGTGCGGCGCAGGAGTGGATACAGGAGGCAAAGCAGCAGGCCAACTGGTTTACCGTCGAATTGTTCGCCGATTTTTTTCTCTGTTTTTATCTCGCTAAACCGGAAATCGATCCGGGCAAAGACGCGGAGCCGTTTCACCGCTGGCTGGTCGACACACTCAGGAAGCAGTATTTCTACCGGACCATCCACCCGCGCACCGTCTCACAGGCCAGCGCGTCGTTCAAAACAGCGTTAAAAGCATTGATGTGGCTTACCCATACCTATCAAGAAGAAGTGAAACAGCGGGAAAAAGACGAGCAACAGCATATCTCGCTCGGTGTGGATCAGGCAGAAGGTCAGCAGGGAGAAGAAGCGGTGCAAGTCAGCGAGCAGCTGTCGGAAAAGCAGATTGAGAAGCTAAAGCTGGTCGGCTACACGCTTCAACAGGAAAAGAGAAGTGCGGAAGAGAGGCAGGAAGCACAGGATACACGCCCGTTGGTGGAAGCAGAAATCCAGGCGCTGCGCGAACGTATTTCTTTCCTGCAGGAAGAGATGCGCACCGAATTTACCAAGAGGTCTAAGTTAAAACAGAGGTTGAAAAAGGCAGAAGAAGCTCTCGCCAAACGGGAAAAACAGCAAAAACGACTTGCACGCCAGGAAAAAGAAGCAATGTCCCGGCTTGAAGAAGAACTGGGGCAATGGCTGGATACTTCATTGAAACAAACGCTCTCCACCGAAGAAGAAGAAAGCTTATTTTTGCATGAACTTCTGGAAGCAAGCCAGCGGTTCGCCAACCGGCGCTGGGGAAGCGAACTCGGCAAGCTAAGGCGCCAGGCGTTCGACCGCTATCTGGAATGGGTGGAAAAACTGCAGAAACACCCTGATTTGCTTTCGTTTCTGCAGGAAGTCGGACGCAATGTACATCAGTACCGGGTGAGTAAAAGAAAAAGGCGTACCACACGTATTCCGGAGGCATATGACGACCTGCGGCAGTCCGGCGACATCTCACACATGCTGCCAAGCGAGGCAGCGCTGCTTTCTGACGAAAATTATGAGTCGTACTTTATGGTGAAATGGCTTGAACAGAAGCTAATGACGTACAATACCACCGGTTTCATTGAAGAGCCACAGAAAGGCCCGGTCATCTGCATGCTGGATACGTCACATTCGATGCGCGGAAGCAAGCTAAGGCTGGCACAGATTTTCACCATGACCTTCGCGGCTCTCAGTCTGTCGGAAAGGCGTGATTTTCTGCTCCTGCTGTTCGGCGCGAAAGGCGAGCTTAAAGAACAGCCGCTCTATCACCGGAAACCGGATTGGCCGGCATTCTACAGCCTATCGCAGATGGCGTTCGGGGGCGGCACGCATTTTGACGCACCAATCCGGCGCGGTATTGAGTTCGTAGAACAAAGCGCCGCATTTCGCGACGCCGATTTCGTTATGGTGACGGACGGTGTGGGACACATCTCGCCTCCTGTGCGCGAGCGGCTCGCCGAATTGGGAATGAGCCGACATGTCCGGCTGCATTCGCTTATTGTCGGCTCGGCACGCCAGCACCTTGTCCAAAAATACGACATACTCGGAGTTTCACATCGTGTCCGTTTCGCAACCAGCTGGGAAGCGCAGGAGGACAGCAATATGGAGCTTTTGCTGGATGTATTCAAGAATGATGAGCAGAGAAAGAATGAAAAATATTGAAACCAAAAAATCCGGTTTTCTCTATAATCAAGAGAAAACCGGATTTTTTGATTTATAAGCGAAAACTCCGTTATGCTGAAGGACTCCTTGCTCTACTCAAGATTGGCATGTCTGCCAAACATAGTGGTGGAGTCCAGTCCCTTTTTCTCCATCAACCTCAATATAACTGCATCGTAGAATAATAAGAGGGTTTGCTCAAATAATGACCCCATTGGCTGTATGGTTTTGTATCCACTGTCCGATTTGTCTTTAGGTGAGCCCGGTAATTTAATTGCGATATCCGCCAACCGTCCGATGGTCGATTCAGGGAAAATCGTTACAACCGCCACGGTTCCACCTAAACTTTTTGCTTTCTCAGCCATGGAAACCAAACTTTTCGTTTCTCCTGAACCGGATCCGATAATCAATATATCATCTTTTTCCAGGTTAGGGGTGACAGTTTCGCCTACTACATAGGCATCTAAACCCATGTGCATCATTCGCATCGCAAAGGACTTGGACATTAATCCCGATCTTCCTGCGCCCGCTACAAAAATTTTCTTTGATTCAAGAATCCCATTTACGAGCTTTTCGGCTTCTTCATTAGAGATTAGGTCAACTGTCTGACTTAACTCCCTGATGATTTTGTCTACATATTGAGTAGTCTCCATCATTGCTATTACCCTTGTGTAACCAATTTTTTCATTTCAGCAGCTGCAGCTTTTTTATCTGCTTGTCCGGTAATACCGCCGCCTACAATGACAAGATCGGGTTGTGCTTTAATCACTTCCGGAAGCGTTTCTAATTTAATGCCGCCTGCGATGGCAGTTTTCGCATTTTTTACAACACGTTTAATGGTTTGAAGATCTTCAAAAGAATTTTTTCCGACTGCTTGAAGATCATAGCCTGTGTGCACACAGATGTAGTCTACACCAAACTCATCAACTTCTTTAGCTCGTTTTTCGAGATCCTTCACAGCGATCATATCAACCAGGATTTTTTTCCCTTGTTTTTTCGCTTCTTCAACAGCACCCTTGATGGACATATCTTCAGCCGCTCCGAGAATAGTGATGATATCAGCACCGGCTTCGGATGCCTTCATCACCTCATATCCGGCTGCATCCATAATTTTCAGGTCTGCCAATACTTTCAAATTAGGGAATGCTTCTTTGATTTCCTTTACAGCTCTAAGACCTTCATTAATAACAACCGGCGTACCGATTTCTACGATATCAATATATTCCTCAACCTCTTTCACCAGCGCTTTTGCTTCTGGGATGTTTACAAGATCTAACGCTAATTGAAGCTCCATGAATTCTTCACTCCTATTAAAAATTCTATTTTTGTTTTCTGGGCTTAATTCATTTGGCATTATGACGAACCTGCCCAAAAAACATTCGATGTTTTGTGTTTGGTTAACACATGCTTTATTTTAGGATCATACCTTTAAAAAAGGAAGTATGCACTTTTTTGTGATGTAGTAACAAAAAGTATACTATATTACTTCTACAGGCAGCCGTTATTTATTACTTGCATAGACGTCAGTATACTATGTATAATATTAATTGGTAAGTAGATATATTAATGTCATGTAGTACCCAAAAGTATACTATGGTTTGTAATAGCCCTGGAGGTGAAACGAATGAGACGTATTCATGAAAAGGCATTTAACTGTGAAAAAGAATTGACTCTTTCTGTCATCGGCGGAAAGTGGAAGATGATTATTTTATGGCATTTAGGAAAAAGTGGTACAAAGCGGTTTAGTGAACTGAAAGCCCTTATCCCCGGCATTACACAAAAAATGCTGGTCAACCATCTGCGGGAGCTGGAAGAAGATCAGATTGTTCATCGCGAAGTTTATCCCGTTGTTCCTCCAAAAGTGGAATATTCACTGACAGAACTGGGAAAAAGCTTAATGCCTGTCCTTGATTCTATGTATGAATGGGGTAAAAACTATATGGAGACGGTCTTAAAGAATCAGGTGGAAAGGATGGAATCCATCCAGTAGGAAAAATACTTAACGAAAAAGATAAAACGATTGCGGTAAAGGAAAACATTTCAACCAGTATATAGAAAGTTTTGGGGAGCAAAAAAACGCTCCCTTTTCCCTGCATGGATGGTTTCATCTTAGATCTTGGATGTCCGGGTTGACTTCTTTCTATCCCAAGCGCATCTGTTCCTACTCCCCGTACTCCTAACCGGGTAAGATATTCCGCTCCATCCTCTGCCAGAAAAATAAAATCAAAATTAAATGTATCTTCGAATGAATTTTTTGGTTACATCGTACATTTTCATTTTATCCACCTCTTATATATCCGCGTCTTTCCCGATCAAAAGGTTAATGTACTCGCCACATACGAAATACATTAACCTAATGAATGGTAACGATTTATTTGGATAAACGCTTCTCGAGTTGATTCCTCTCTTCTTCAAAGCCCGGCTTGCCAAGCAGGGCAAACATATTCTTCTTATAAGCTTCAACCCCCGGCTGATCAAACGGATTTACACCCAGCAAGTGTCCGCTAATCCCGCAAGCCTTCTCGAAAAAGTAGACCATTTCACCAAACGTGTATTCATTCATTTCATCAAGTTCAACAATCAAATTAGGTACTCCCCCGTCTACATGGGCGAGTAACGTACCCTGAAATGCTTTTTTGTTGACTTCATCCATTGTCTTGCCGGCCAAGAAGTTCAATCCATCGATATTTCCCGGATCTTCTTGAATCGTCAATTCAATCCGAGGTTTCTTTACCTGCAGCACGGTTTCTATTAGATCCCGACGACCCTCCTGAACATATTGTCCCATGGAATGCAAGTCCGTTGTAAAATCGACCGATGCAGGAAAAAGACCTTTTTGATCTTTTCCTTCACTTTCCCCAAATAGCTGCTTCCACCATTCGGATACATAATGAAGGGATGGCTCATAGTTAACCAGCAATTCGATGGTTTTCCCCTTACGGTACAGAGCATTTCGCACAGCAGCGTACTGATAGCTCTCATTGTTCAACAGGTCAGGATTATTGTATTTGTGATAAGCCGCTGCTGCTCCTTCCATCATCCGATCAATATTGAGTCCAGCTACGGCAATCGGTAAGAGACCCACTGCTGTCAGGACAGAATATCTTCCGCCTACATCATCCGGAATTACAAAGGTTTCATATCCTTCTTCATCAGCAAGCTTTTTTAACGCTCCTTTTGCTTGATCCGTGGTTACATAAATACGTTTTCCCGCCTCCTCTTTCCCGTATTTTTTCTCCATATAGTCACTGAAAATACGGAAAGCAATAGCAGGTTCCGTGGTTGTTCCCGATTTAGAAATGACATTGATTGAGATGTCCTTGTCCTCCAACACTTCTAACAAATGGGACATATAAGTAGAACTCATATTTTGACCAGCGAAATAAACTTGTGTCGTATCATTCCTTTGGTTATGAAAGGTATGGGACAACGCTTCAATAGCCGCCCTTGCACCTAAATAGGACCCCCCTATGCCGATAACAATAAGAGCGTCTGAATTATTCTTAATTCTCTCAGCAGCTTGTTTAATTCGCACAAATTCTTCTTTGTCATAATTGATTGGCCAATCAACCCAACCAAGAAAATCAGAACCGGGGCCCTTCTTTTCATGAAGAAAGCTATGAGCAACTTTCACAGATTCACTCAGGTTTTCTACTTCACTCTTTTTCATAAAGGGTAATGCATTAGAAAAATCAAATGAAATGGCCATGCCAATTCCTCCCTTTGCCTATGCGTACTTATTGTTCCGATATCGATAGTTTTCGGATTTTGAATTCACTCTATTCCATCTTTAACCATTTGTCGGCTTTTTTCAATTTTTTACTTTTTTTCTACAGCATGCCCTCCAAATTCATTGCGAAGAGCGGCTACCACTTTACCTGTAAAAGTGTCATCTTCTAATGAACGATAACGCATCAATAAAGACATGGCGATGACAGGCGTAGCGGTTTGTAAATCCAAGGCGGTCTCAACCGTCCATTTTCCTTCACCAGAAGAATGCATGACCCCTTTGATTTCATCCAATTTTGCATCTTTAGAAAACGCACGCTCGGTTAGCTCCATTAGCCATGAACGAATCACCGAGCCGTTATTCCACACTCTTGCTACTTTTTCATAGTCATAATCGAATTCGCTTTTCTCTAATACTTCGAATCCTTCACCAATGGCAGCCATCATCCCGTATTCAATTCCATTATGAACCATTTTTAAGAAGTGACCACTCCCTGCTTTTCCGGCATATAAATACCCGTTTTCAACAGCTGTATCTCGGAAAATCGGCTCCACAATGCGCCAAGCTTCAGGATCTCCCCCAACCATGTAACAGGCTCCATTGCGGGCACCTTCCATCCCACCGGATGTCCCTGCATCCATAAAGCTTACCCCGGCTTTCTTTAATTGGTTGTAACGGCGAATCGATTCCTTATAGTGAGAATTCCCAGCTTCAATGACAATATCTCCTTTGGTTAACAATGGTGTAATCTCATCGATAACTGAATCCACAACGGGGTGCGGAACCATAATCCAAAGAACTCTTGGTGTATCCAATGATTGAACGAGTTCCTTTAAGCTTGACGTTCCTTTAGCCCCATATCTTCTCATTTCTTCGACCGCATTCGTATTTACATCAAACGCCACTACATCATGTTTGTGGTCGATTAGATTCTTTCCTAAGTTCAACCCCATTTTTCCTAAACCGATTAACCCGACTTTCATATTCATTGCCTCCTATTAAATAATTTTTAGTTTAAGACATAAAATCAAGTCAAAACCTCAGCAGGCTCTTTATCTAACCACCACTGAAACCCGTCCTCTTCCAGTAATTTCCGCGAAGCTTCTGGCCCCTCCGAACCTGCCGGATATAAATGAAGGGGTAAAAGATTTTCTTCAAATGCCTCTAAAATGGGCTGTACCCACTTCCAGGATGATTCCACTTCATTCCAGTGGACAAAGAAAGTGGAGTCGCCTCGCAGAGCATCAAACAACAAGAGTTCATAAGCTTCCGGTACATCTTTCGTATCAGGTGAAAAATCCACAGTGACAGGCTCAATCTGCCCACTTTTTAATGGGTTTTTACTATTTAATTGCAGCGATACACCTTCGTTTGGATTTATCTGGATTACCAATAGATTGGGGACAGGCTTTTCGTTTTGAGCGATATACAAATCCTTTACCGTATTTTTAAATTCAATGACAATATGTGTAGACTTTTCCCTCATTCTTTTCCCTGTACGGATATAAAAAGGAACTCCTTTCCAAAAAGGATCATCAATCCATAAACGAGCAGCAACGAAGGTATCCGTCATTGAAGAACGAGTAACACCCGGCTCCTCCCTATATCCAATTACCGCTTTATTTTGTATTTCTCCCGGGCCATACTGACCACGAACCACGTGTTTCACTACATCGTCTTTACGTAAAGGACGAAGAGATTCCATTACTTTTCTCTTTTCATGACGGATATCTTTAGCGGTGAGCCGTTTGGGCAGCTGCATGGCTGTCATCATCAACATTTGCAACATGTGGTTTTGAACCATATCTCGAATGGCTCCAGCATGGTCATAATAACCAGCCCTCTCTTCTACCCCAACCGTTTCACTGGCCGTAATTTGTACATTAGCAATGTATTGATTGTTCCATAAAGCTTGAAAAACAGGATTCGCAAATTCTAACGCTTCAAGATTTTGTACCATTGGTTTTCCAAGGTAATGGTCAATACGATAAATTTCATCTTCTTCAAACGCTTTACTTACTTTTTCGTTTAGGTCCTGGGCCGATTTCAAATCATGCCCAAATGGTTTTTCGATAATCAGACGTTTCCATCCCTTTGTAGAACCTAATCCACTCTCCTTGATTTTTAACGCAATCACATCAAAAAACTTGGGTGCGACGGATAAATAAAACATACGATTTTCGGGGATGCCCAACTCTTTTTCTCGACATTGAACCATTTCAAGTAACGATTGGTATCCTTCATTTTTCGTTACATCTAAGTGGCAATAACGGAAGATACGGAGAAACTCTTCTAAATTCGAGTCATCTTCTGGCTTACGTCTTGAAAAGGTTCGTAAAGATTGTTCTACAAAGCTTTGAAATTCAACATCTGTTAACTCTTGTCTTCCTACACCAATAACGGAAAATGCACGAGGTATTTTTTGATCTAAAAGCAGATTATAGATAGCTGGAAATATTTTTCTTTTTGCTAAATCACCTGTTGAGCCAAATAAAACAAAGGTCATGGAATCCACTTTTACTTCCTCCACTTTTTCAACACATTTCTTAAAAAATTTCGCTCAATCTATGTCATTTATGGGCGATACCGATATTATTAGACATATAATAATTTTAAACAAGTACATACTTTTATGTTATATAGTGTTGAAAAGTATACTAAAAGAAGGAAACTAAAAAGGAATTTCAGTTGATGATTACCGGACCGCCCTCACCGCATATACGTAAAAACAACGTGCAGTCTCTTTTATAAAGGTCACTGCACGTTGTTTTTTCTGTGAAAATCGTGAGGAAAGAAGGAGAGAAAGAGGAAAGGAGATCCAGGGAAGAAAAAGGCCTTCGCCTTTTTCCCCATTGAAA
>NZ_DFMZ01000051.1:61608-77478 GCF_002375825.1 Aneurinibacillus sp. UBA3580 | reverse complement strand
CGTTCTTTTCTCTCTTTTCCTTTTTATTAGAACACAAATGTTCAACACTCTACTAAAGCAGGCTTACTTGAAGAATGTGTTCCTCATCCTTTACACTGTTCTGTAGTGATATAAAACCCGGATGCAAAGGAGAAAGGGGAGAGCATTCATGAAGATTTTTGAAGAACCGGATTTGCTCGGCATCTACTGCGAACGGCGCGACAAAGGACATGCCGAGGAATACGCGTTTGAAATCACACAGAAATACATGTTCAATTTCTTTATGAGCAGCATGAATCGGCTTTTCTCAGCCGATAAAATGGAAATACCCGAAAGCATGCCGCCTGACGAGAAAGCCCGGCTGCAGTATCTCAAGAAATCATCGGACAAAGAGAAGCTCGAACTTATCCGTCGCTGGTACGAAGATTACAGAGACAGCGTATACTCATCCGCTAACTCCTTTGAGCGGGCATACCAGCACCGCAACTCACTCATCCGGCAACCAGAAGAAGAGTAAGCGAAAAGGATATGGGCAAAAAAGCCTCACCCCCGGTTGAATTTTATCGAAACGGAGAGGTGAGGCTTCTTCACTTATTGCTTACTGTTTAATAAGTTCAAGTGCAACCGGAATGTTTTTTTCCACTTTCTCGCCGGCGACTACTTTCTTCGCCACTTCGATGGCCTGCTTACCGATTAATTCCGGTTTCTGTGCCACGGTTGCGCCCATGCGTCCGTCTTTTACCGCGGCTACCGCATCGTCAGTTGCATCAAAACCTACAACCACAACATCTTTAAGCCCTGCTGATTGGATGGCTTTCAGCGCGCCTAAGGCCATCTCATCGTTATGCGCAAATACGGCTTTGATGTCTTTGTTGCTCTGCAGGATATTTTCCATAACGCTCATGCCTTTTGCACGGTCGAAATCAGCCGGCTGCTTGGCTACGATTTTAACGTTTTTCTCTTTATCCATGATTTCATGGAAGCCTTTGCCGCGCTCCCGTGCCGCGGAAGAGCCCGGAATACCTTCCAGCTCAACGACATTGCCCTGCTTACCAATCTTTTCAAGCAGGTATTCGGCAGCCATTTTACCACCTGCTTCGTTATCCGATGCAACATGGGACACCACTTCGCCGCCTTCTGCGCTTCTATCTACCGTAATAACCGGAATATTGGCCCGGTTCGCGGATTCGATTGCGGATACAACCGCTGCGGAATCGGTCGGATTCACCAGCAGTACGTCTACCTGACGCTGGACTAAGTCTTCAATGCCGGAGATTTGTTTTGCCGGATCATCCTGCGCGTCAACTGTAATAAGCTTCATATTGTTTTCTTTCGCTGCTTTCTCCGCGCCTTCTTTCAGCGTAACGAAGAACGGATTGCTTTGTGTAGAAATAGCCAGACCAACCGTAATCTCTTCTTTCTTCGCACCTGTTTCTTTATCGCCTGTGCCCGGCGCCTGCGTCGTGCAGCCGACCAGCATAGACAAACCAAGCATACTTACGGCAAGACCTTTAAGTAACTTTCTCATTATTGTATCCCCCTTGAATATATGGATTATGCCGCCTTCTTGCGATCAAGCAGAACAGCGAGCAGAATAACCGATCCTTTGACAACCTGCTGATAGAACGAAGATACTTCCAGCAAATTAAGCCCGTTGTTTAACACACCGATAATCATCGCTCCGACGAGCGTACCGAAAATCCAGCCGCGTCCTCCGGATAGGCTTGTTCCGCCAAGTACCACTGCGGCGATGGCGTCCAACTCGTACCCCATCCCGGCATTCGCCTGCGCCGAGTTTAAGCGCGAAGTGAGGATGATGCCTGCCAGCGCGGACAGGAATCCGGTCAACGCATAAATATATACTTTTACACGATCGACTTTAATACCTGACAGAATTGCCGCTTCTTCATTGCCCCCGATTGCATAGACGCGACGGCCGAATGCCGTTTTCTTCAGGATGAAATACAAAACGGCGAAGCAGCCGAGCATCCAGAGCACCGGAACCGGAATAACGAACAAGTAGCCCGCACCCAGCATCGTAAACATGTCGCTGTCAAAGCCGGTAATGGGACGTCCTTCTGTATATACGAGCGTCAATCCGCGGAAAATCGTCATCGTCGCAAGCGTCGCGATGAATGGCGCCACTTTTCCTTTTGCGACCAGTAAACCGTTTACCATTCCCATTATGGTTCCGGCCAATAATCCTACAAGAGTCGCAAGAACCGCATCCATGCCGCTTGCCATCAGTCCGGCCGTCAACGCTCCGGCCAGTGCCAGAATCGCACCCACGGACAGGTCAATCCCGCCGGTCAGGATGACAAACGTCATTCCGAATGCGATCAGCGCATTAATCGATACCTGACGCAGTACATTCAAAATATTGTTCAGTGTCAAAAAGTCGGGGCTCATTACCGCAAGAATAATTGAAATAACAACAAGTCCGATAAATGGCCCCAGTTTCTGAAGATTAAGTGAGAAAGATTTCTTGTCTGCCATGTTACTTTCCTCCGGTGGCCGCATGCATAATCTTTTCCTGCGTGGCCTGTGTTTTGTCCATCACCGCCGCCAGTTTCCCCTCATGCATGACCAGGATACGGTCGCTCATGCCGAGAATCTCCGGCAACTCCGACGAAATCATAAGAATTGTGACTCCTTCGGCCGTGAGTTGATTCATGATGTTGTAGATTTCTTTCTTGGCACCGATATCGACACCGCGCGTCGGCTCATCAAGAATGAGCACCTTCGGCTTGATACCCAACCACTTGCCGAAAACGACTTTCTGCTGATTGCCGCCGCTCAGCGATTTTACCGTCTGTTCACTGCTGCTTGTCTTGATATTTAAACGCTCAATCATATCACGTACAAGCTGCGCTTCTTTGGCAGGCGATATGATACCGTTCTTCGATAACGCCTCAAGATTGGTCAGCGCAATGTTTTCCCGTACAGAAAGTTCCAGCACCAATCCCTGGCTTTTCCGATCTTCCGTAACGAATGCGATACCGTGTGCAATAGCATCATCCGGTTTGCGGATACGGATTTCTTCCCCATCAAGAAAAACTTTGCCGCTTGTCTTACCTTCTATACCAAACAGCGTGCGGGCAATCTCCGTACGGCCCGAGCCCATCAGGCCGGCGATCCCCAGTACTTCGCCGCGCCGGGCAGAAAAACTAATATCTGAAATCACCTTGCCATCGCTTATATTTTCGACGCGCAGCCGTTCTTCACCAATCTGCACACTGCGCTCCGGGAACCTGTCGCCCAACTGTCGGCCCACCATCATGCGCACGATTGTTTCCAGATCCGTCTCTTTAATTATTTCTGTGCCGACAAACATGCCGTCCCGCAGTACCGAGATCCGATCGCAAATGGCAAAGATTTCCTCCATCCGGTGCGAGACGTAGACGATTCCTACTCCCCGGGCGCGCAGACCCTTCATTACCTTGAACAGTGCCTCAATCTCTCTGTCTGTCAGTGCAGCAGTAGGCTCGTCCATAATCAGCACTTCCGCGTTCAATGACAGAGCACGGGCAATCTCAATCATTTGCTGCTGGCCGATCGAAAGCGTCCCTGCTTCCGTATCCGGGTCAAGATGCACACCCAGCTGTGCCAAGTACTCCCTGGTTTTCTTCTTCATCTCACGCGTACGAAGAATGCCGGTCCTGCCGTAACACAAATCACGGCCCAGAAACATATTTTCCATTACAGTCAGCTGCGGGATGATATTCAGCTCCTGGTGAATCACCGCAATTCCCATCTGCTCCGCTTCCTTCGGATGATTCATTTCTACTTCCTGGCCGCGAACCCGAATCGTCCCCGCATCTTTCGGATAGATGCCGGTCAGAATCTTCATGAGGGTTGATTTGCCCGCGCCGTTCTCACCCATCAGCGCATGAATTTCGCCCTTTTTCAATGAAAACGAAACATTTTTCAGCACGTTCACTTTTCCGAACGACTTGCTAATACCTGTCATTTCAATTAGCGTGCTCATATATGTCACACCCTTTTGCTTAGAAAATCACGCCGGACGAAAGAATAATATTCGCATATGGCGTAGCTTCACCCGTCCGGATGACAGCTTTTGCCTGCCCGGTCAATCGCTTAAATTCTTCATGGGACACATAGGACAGTGCCGTACCGGACAGCATCTCCTTTACCTGCCGTTCCACTGCCGCATTATGCGTCCGAATCTCGCTGGCCAGCACCGCCGCTTCTACCTGCATTTCTTCAAGAATGATCTCAAGTGTCTCGATAAACGACGGCAGACCCGGCTTTAGCGCCAAATCAATACGCGGCACACCGTCCGGAATCGGTAATCCGCAGTCTCCGATGACGATGGTATCCGTATGTCCCAATCTGGCGATAACCGCCGTGATTTCGCTGTTTAACGTTCCTATCTTCTTCATATTGCCGCTCCCCTGCTGTCTTATTCTCCTGTCTGTGCCAGGAATGCTTCCACCTGCTCATGCGACGGCATGCCGCCCTGGGCACCAAACTTTGTTACAGACAGTGCGCTTGCTGCGACTGCATACTGTACCGCCTCGGAAAGCGTTCGGCCACGACCAATCATCACCGCAAGCGCTGCGTTGAATGTATCGCCGGCACCGGTCGTATCGACGACTTCTACCTTATATCCAGGTTGATGTGCCACACGTTTTTCCCCATCACTGTAATACGCTCCGTCGCCGCCTTTTGTCATGACAAGCGTACCAGGGTATGCTTCGATCAATGACCGGAAGTCTTCCGTTTCTTCCGGATGCTTACCCAGCAAAACGGCCAATTCATATTCATTCGGCGTCAAAATTGTAATCTCTCGCAGTATATCTGCCTGCAATTCAACCGCCGGCGCCGGATTCACGATAACCGGTACATGATGGCGGCTTGCGATACGCACCGTTTCCGCTACCGTTTCAAGCGGAATCTCCAATTGAAGCAGAACTGCATCCGCTTCCCGAATCATCTGCTCGGCTCGGCGCACCTTCTCTACAGTCACCTCATGATTTGCGCCAGGCACCACAATAATCGAATTATCCCCGTTCTCCACCACGATGGAAGCGATGCCCGTCGCCACATGTGGAACCGGTTCCACATCATCCACGCAAACACCTTCCCGCCGCAAATTCTCTATTAACTCTGTACCGAAGCCATCATCGCCGACACAGCCAACCATGCGCACCTCTGCACCGAGCCGGGCGCAGGCTACCGCCTGATTAGCGCCTTTGCCGCCCGGCAATGTAGAAAATCTGTTTCCAAGCACTGTCTCTCCCAGTGTGGGCACACGCGGCGTCTCCGTTATCAGGTCCATATTAATACTTCCGACTACCACGATTTTCGGTCGCTTCATCCCTTACACCTTCCTTGTCGTTCCACGTTCAATAAGCTGTACGTCCAATTCATAATACAGCGTATCAAGCGGCTGTTTCTCAATCATCTTAATCAGCATTCGGGCAGCCAGTGCTCCCATGTCATAAATTGGCTGCGCCATTGTCGTCAGCTCCGGATATACAACTTCACCCATTGTGATGCCATCATAGCCTACAATCGCCAGCTTATCCGGTATGGAGATACCGAGTATTTGCGCTGCCCGCAACGCTCCGATGGCCATCATATCGTTTCCGGCAAAGATTCCGTCGATATCCGGATACTTCTTCAGCAGTGCCAGCGTTGCGTCCGTCGCCTGCTTCATCTCATAGTTTCCCGCGACAACAAGTCCTGGATGAAACCAATCCGTCTGCTCAACGATATCAAGATAGCCTTGGCAACGCTCATCCGCATTCAACAGCTGTGCCGGACCGCGCAGGTGCGCAATCTTGCGGCAGCCCTGCGCAAGCAAAAAACGGGTTGCCTCCCTTGCCCCTTCACGGTTCTTAGACGTTACCATAGGAATCGTATCAGACGTAAGCGCCCTGTCCAGTACTACTACCGGCACTCCGAACTTATGCACTTCGTCCGCCGTTAGCGCCGTAGAAGCAAGAATAACTCCGTCAATATATCTTTGTTTCAGCACTTCAACATACTGCTTTTCTTTCTCTACACTTTCGTCAGAATTCCCTAAGATGGTTGTATAGCCATATAACTGCATTACATCTTCCACCGCACGGGCCAACTCCGGAAAAAACGGATTTGTAATATCGGGAACCATCAGGCCGATTGTACTTGTTTTCTTGTTGGATAAACTGCGTGCCACAAAGTTCGGCGTATAGCTCAATTCTTTAATTGCCCGCAGCACTTTACGTTCTGTCTCTTCGTGCACATAACCGCTTCGGTTTAATACACGCGATACTGTCGCTACAGATACGCCCGCAAGCTTTGACACATCCCTAATGGTAGCCATTCGTTTCTTCCTTCCTTACTATCCCATTATGCGTAATCGGTTACACATAATTTTAAAAAATCATTGGAAACAAATAATTATACGATAGGTAACCGGTTACATACTCTGTTCAACACATACTATAAAGGCAGAGCTTGTAATTTGTCAATCCTATTTTATTAAATGTGTTTTACTTTTTTTCATACCACTTTGATACAAATGCCGCCCGATTGGAAAATACCTCCCGTTCATACTCCTGAATAGCGCCGACAATACGTGCCGCTTCCGCAGCCATGCAGCGAAGAGCACGCACTATCTCGCCCCGAACATTGCGTCTGCTTTCTTCATGAAGTGACAGATATGGCTCCAGTGTACCGAAAGCGTCTTCAGCAATTAATCGGATGATGCGTTCTTTAAGCGCATACGGGGTGATAAGCGCATACGGCAGCAGCAGGTCCAGCCGAAACAAGAGATAACGGCATTCATCATAGATTTCGTTGTCAAGAGTGCGTTCCTCATATCCCGTCCGTATCTTTTCTTTCAAAGTGAACAGCATACGTGTTAATTCTCGCTCATCCGGCCCTTCTTCTACCATACTCTCTGTTTCAAGAACCTGACGCTCCCGATGAAACAAACGCATCCACCATGCCGTCTTCACCTTTCCCTGCTCTCCCTTCATCCACAAATTTCCTGTTGTATAGTAGTATGTCATCATTTATCTCTATTCATTCCGATTCTTCTTTTTCCCTATCCAATCGCAAATCTGATGAAAAGAAATGGGTACACGCAGCAAGACATACGCGCCGACCACATAAGAAAATGCAAACTTAAATCCATGGCTCAACAGTGCCACGATGTAAGCATCCTGAAAGCGAATTCCAAGCGCCGCCAGCGTGAAGCTCATCACACTTTCATATGTGCCCACCCCGCCCGGCGTGAAATGAAACACCTGCCCGGCAATTGTCATGCTGTTGGCCCATACGCCTTGCACAAATGAAAGTTCCAGATTAATTGCGCGAATGACCCCAACTACCACCCACGCTTCCAGCAGCCAGCTTACGAAAGTGGTTCCGATAACCAAAATACCCCCAGACCCCGCAAGACCGCTCTGCAACAGTCTCAAATGTTTTTCCCAAAATGCGTACGGCTTTGTACGCAGCCACATATATACCGCGCCGCAGCCAGCAACACTTGCCGCCAGAAAAAACCAGAAAAAAGCAGTAGACAGCGCAAGACCAAGTGCTAGCATACCGGTCGCCGCTATGGCACCCAATACGAGCATATCAAGCAGGCGCAGCACGACGACTGAATGCGCAGCTTCATCCCAGGTAATCGCCTGCCGTGTCGCAATATAGCCAATGCGCACCGCGTCACCCACCTTTATCGGCAGTATATGGTTTAAAAACAGACTGTAAAACAATCCGTGCATACAATCCGCAAACGAAACGCGCCTCTGCAAATACGTCCGCCAAGCCCAGGCACGCAGTGCAAAGGCACTTATATACATGGCCGTCATCCATATGAGCCAGCCGGGACGCGCCAGCAGGGTCGCACTCTGACGTCGGATAAGCGACCAGTCAAACACATACAGCGTTAGCGCAAGAAACGCGCCCAGCAGCAAGGCGCGAACTATCCAAATTCCTATCAGTTTTATCTGCAATTCAAAAATCATCCTCCTTTTTGCGTATGAACCATGTGCTTTTTGTGCTTATTTAAAAATTTGTCGAAGAAATACGGTTGTCAAATGCAGTAAAATAGAAAATAATAATAACCATGTATCAAAAATGACTGCATGAAAAACTAAGAAAAGGCGGTTTTTTATGAAGTTCGATCAAAAGCTATCACGCAGAATTGAAGAGCTAAAGGTGCTGCTGGCGCTGACGGCCGCGGAGCATAACTTCGACTTTCAGCATCCTAGCGTATTATACGTAAGCCAGAAGCTGGACCAGCTTATTATAAAAGCGATGCGAAGACAAGAGAATTTCGCTCCCGTCCTGTGACCTCTCCCCCGAATCGGCGCAGGCGCGCCGTAAACGATTGTGATGAATCCGGAAAAGAAGGCCCTTCGAAGCTCTTGCGAAGCGCCTTCTTTTCTTATGCATAGTATACAAAATAGTGGGATAGGCAGCCAATGTATGAATACCAGCGCTTCTCATAAGTCAGGGAAATGAGCGGTTTTAATATGCTGCATTCCACAGCATACCGTACCATTCACAGTCGTAAGCTCTATCATCCCACCATCAACCCTCTTCAATACCCCTACCTTATTGGGGTGTTGTCCAATATCAAATACTACCAGGCTGCCTTCCAGCTTCTTCAACTGCAAATCAAACGAGCGCGCCGGTGTCACATTCGACGGATGAAGCGGAAACAGATGCGAGTCCAGCGAATACGGGGTTTTATTATCGCTATAAGGGATTAACCATTTTAGATGGAAGAACGGAATAAACATTGTCTTATATACAGGGGAATAAAATACGAAATAATCGGAAAGCACACCGGTTACATATCCGTGCAGCGATTGGTTTCCCGTCACATAAATTTCGATAAACAAACCCTTAGCGTTATTTAGGATTTTACGGAAAGAAATCTCATTCTCATGGTTAATCAATCCGACGTTCGGACTCTGCATGCTTTCTTCCGTCTGCGGCATCAGCAAGTTGACGTATTGGATATGGGTTACCGGAAGATATATAAACTGAGTCATTGTATTAAGAACGAGAATATCATTACCCACATCTAGCAATTTCCCTTCGTGTTTCTTCTCACCCGACAGTTCTACGCAGACAAACTGTCCGATATATTGGTGAAGAAAACCCATCCTTCTTCTCTCCTTTTAAAAAAATAGCCACTTTGTCCACACATATAAACCGAATAAGCTGACAACCAATCCAACAGGCACAGCCACCAGCGCCGCTTTTACATACTGGCCAAACGTAAACGGAATCTTGTTCTCTCGCAGAATAAACATCCAGAGCAAAGAGGCAAGTGTGCCTATCGGCAGTAACAAGGCTCCAATATCACTTCCAATAACATTAGCGAGGTAGGCGACCTGGAGCGTAGGAGAAGCCAGCTGCATTTCAGTAATCGATATCGTTCCAATCATGACAGACGGAAGGTTATTGCACAGGTTGGACATAACCGTAAGCAGAAGGCCCGGAATAAACACGGCGGCCCAGTGGCTTTCTGCGATGGGAGCTTTAAACGCCTCTACAATAAATGAAGTCATGCCAGTGTTGTACAATCCGTATACCACCACATACATGCCGAAAGCGAACACAAGAATGTGCCACGGCGTCCGCTTCAGCACATCATAAGGCCCTATCCTTTTGTAATACCAGCGGACGGCGATTAAGAGAACAGCCCCCGCCAATGCCGGCCATTCGGTCGAGATATGCAGCGGAGCCAGCGCAAAGAAGCTTATCCGAATCAAAACTACGAGCGTCAGGCAGACACGGAACATATTCCAATCGATTTCCTGCACTTCGTGCTTTTCTACAGCTAACGGATGATACCTCTCCCTCATCGTCCTATTGGAATAATAGACGGTCATCTGAGTGATGGACGCCTGTGTAAGAAGCGGAATGCGACGGGGAATGCTTCGTTTGAAATATAAGAACAGGACGATGAGCATCGCGCCAATCCCCAGCATGGAAGGGACGAACATCATGGCGATATACTGATTCAGATCCAGATTGACGATGTTAAGTGCGATTAAATTGGCCAGGTTGCTTACGCCTATCGGTGCGCTCGAACCGGTTGCCACCAGGACACCCGACAATAGGTACGGAATTTTTTGATGGGATTTAAGGTTAAGAATGGTGAGGGTCTGAATGATTATCGGCGTCGCAATGAGGATACTTCCGTCATTGTTGAAGAACATTGTCATCAAGAAACAAAGTAAGTTTGTATACCAAAAAAGAGCGAGCCCGGAGCCGTTCGCTTTTTTGGCTAAATTAAACGCCGCCCAGCGGAAAAAACCAACACTCTCCATCACGATAGACATAATGATGGTAGACAGAATGGTCACCGCGGCTCCACTTACGGTGGCGGCGATATAATATACGTCCTGCAGCGGAACAACTCCCGCCACAAATAATACAACAGCTCCGGCTGCGGCAGGTACGGATTCGTTAACTCCGAACGGCCGCCAAATAATAACAAAGACGGTGGCGAAGAATATGCACAACACAAACCATGTCTGCATATCAAACATGTGTTTTCGCCCCGTCATCAGGCGACTTGCCGCGCAAAGGACGCGGTCTTACTACCGCAAGTAACTTTATTCTCCTTTTGGCGGTCTTTTCCACGGGAGGTTTAAGCAATAGATAGAGGAAATAGCCCGCAGATAGAAGGAACAAGCTGACCAGCATACGTTTTCCTCCCCTACTTATACTAATAGGAACGATGTTTTCTATGTTTTATGAAATAACTCGTCCGTGTACCTTTCCAGAAAGCCAGGCTTTGTTTTTTGACTGCTTGGCTTTTTTGCTTCCTTTTGTATTCGTGTTCGTGCTCCCCCTTTTTTTCTTTCGATTTCCATATTCGTCAGATAAAGTGCCAACGAATGGGGCACGGACAGGCGGGATACGGACAGATGATGGACGATTTTTTGTCGCTTTTCGTTTATTTCTTTTAACATTCGTACATGCGGGCAGTGTTCGTTTTTTGGATCGCGTAGCATTTCGTGGAAACGGCAGAACCGACGGCATCTGCGTTTTCGGTTGGGTCAGTGGTTCAAATTCTGCAATATACAGTTCATTTTCCGATTCCGGATTTTCCGCAGCTTTCGCTTCTTTTCCTCTGTCCCCTTCTCTCTTCCCATCTACCTCCTCATCGACTTCTTCATCTGCTATTTCTAGACTTACATTAATAATTCTTGAATCCTGATCCATTTCCATATCATCGTCATCTTCTTCAAAAGCTAGATCCGCTTCCTCGTCCTGCGCTACAATTCTTGCTTCCGTGATATCGTCCTCCTGCACGTATGCTTGCACCTCCACTTTATTCTCCTGAGTCTCTATCTGTTCTTCAATTTCGTAGTTCTGAGCCTCCGTGTAATCTTCTTGCTCCTGCATGCGGGTTTCCTCTGGTGCCACTTCCGAACGAGCTTCAACTGCACGAGTGTCAACTGCGTCTCCAACATTTACGACCGCCGGCGCCGTGTCGGCAACTTCCGGCTTTTCCTCGTTTTCGTTTTCATTTGCGTCTGCTCTTTCGTTTACGCAGCTAATGTGGTGGATTCCATTGGCGAATAAAATAATTACCTCGTGCTCATGGACCAGCAGCATATCATCCTGACGGATGCCGGCCATAATACCGCGGATATCCTCTTCTCCGCAGTTGATCCGCACGTATCGGTGCGCAAGCCGTTTAATGAGTTCTTTGAATTTCGGTTCATTAATGTAAGGAGTGTGTGTTCCCCTCTGTTTTTGGTTAGGATGGGGCGTATCTTTTACGTTAATCGTAATGCTTCTGACTTGCTCTGATTTGTAGTAGATGTGTTCACCCTCATTATTCTCAATCACTACATAGTCTTCCTTCACATCCAGCAGACGCCCATGTGCAGGACCTTCATCTAACTTATTAATCCAAATCACATTGCCAATCCAATAGTGAAGCGGAGATTTCGTTTCCCTTCCGTCCATCTTTTTATTCCTCCGTTTCCAGAGCATGCCTCTACTTACGCGCTTTTACGCACCAAGCATCATTATGCTATTTACCGCCTAACAGTGAAGAGGCTAAGAAGCCCAGATATACGAGTTGACGCAAGCATATATCCGGGCATTGTTTTTATCACGCTCTCGTGTTGAAATAATAACCTCTTCTCCCGTTGCTACTGTCGTCATCATCGTCATCATCATGTTCTCTATACCGAACATGCCTGATTTGATCGCTTTCTTTCTTATGGTTTTCTGTTTTGTTATTTTCTTTTTCTCCCTTTGCTTTGTCTTCTTTTTCTCCCTTTGCTTTGTCTTCTTTTTCATCCTTTGCTTTCTCTTCTTTTTTTCCAGCGCCGACACTAATGCTGCGAATATGATATTTAAAGATAACGACGATTTCATTGTTTACGATAAGCAGAACACGGTCCGGGAAGACGTCGCCCAACACACCTTCTATTTTCTCTGGGCCTCCGCGATTGATTTGAACCCAACGATACTGCAGTGATGACAGTAATTCGCAAAAACAAGTAGCATCAACAAATGCCGGCATATCACCGCTATCCTCTCCGCCCAAATCAGAATTTTCCCGGGCGTCTATCCCAATGCTTTTGATATGGTGCCGCTTATAATAGATTACGCCTTCTTTTTCCTCATACACGACCAAATGGTCTTCCTTCATTCCGAGCAAACGACCTGTTCTCGATTCCGGACCTCCTCGATCGATACGTATGTTTCTGCCGATCAACGATGCAAGATTATGGTTCTCTTCCATTAGGCTTCCTCCCTAATCATTGAATTGATTATCATTGATATATATATACGTATGCTCGGACAGCCAAGGTATAGGGAATCCGCCTGATTTGCGCGGAATTCCGCGTTTACCTACCCGTGATATTCATGAAGAAGGGCGCTCCTCTATGGAGCGCCCTGGCATTTTTACTCTTTGCCTAATCGCATATCCCCCGCATTCTCCATCTCGGAAGCGTTGCGCACCTCAACGGACGGTGACGGTTTGGCCGGTTTATCCGCATCACCAAGATACGGGGTATCCTCCACATGCCGGTGACCCAGAGGTTTCTGATGGCTATAGCGGCGGAACTTGTTTTCGCCCATGTCATTTCCCTCCTTTACTGTTTAGCTCATACGGTTGTATTTTTTGTCATGTCAGACCTCCCTATACTTTTCCGATTTATTCGCTCTTCTGCTTAGTGAAACGCAGGAATTTACGGTGTTTTCCCGAAATAATTACATAGTTGAACTCACACGCGTAAATGCGCCTGATAATGAAATAAAGTATGCCAAATCTCTGCGCGGTACGAACTGGTGGGATTTAGAAGGGTATGGAGACTACGACGCGGATGATGAAAAGGTAAGAGATTGGTAAGCGGTTTGTGTTAAAATAAAATAATATCATTACATTTAGTTTAAGAAAGGATACAAATACGTGATTCGCCCTTTGCTTAAAACCGTTATTACGCTGCTGCCGCAAAACGCAATCTCCCGCCTAATCGGGCGTGCGGGACGTTCAAAGGTAAGCAAGCGTTTTATTAAACCGTATATTTCTATTTTTAATATTAATACGGATGAGATCGAGCAACCACTCTCAAGCTATCCTCACCTGACAGCATTCTTCACAAGGAATTTAAAAGCAGGAGCGCGTCCGATTTGCTCTCTTTCCGATGCGCTGGTCAGCCCCGTGGATGGAAAAGTGGCCCAGTTCGGTCCCATTCGCCGCGGTACGCTCATTCAGGCAAAAAACATTGAGTACACGGTTGAGCAATTGCTGGGGTGCCCGAAAGAAAACGCCGAGAAGTTTGAAGGCGGAACATTTCTGACCATCTACTTAAGTCCTCGTGATTACCATCGCATTCACATGCCATTGGATGGAGAATTGACGCACTTCACCTATATTCCCGGCCGGCTGTTTCCGGTCAATGCCATCGGCGTTCACCATGTGCCCGGCCTATTTACAAAAAACGAGCGTCTCATTACGTACGCTCGCACCCCTGCAGGTGAGATGGCTATTGTAAAAGTCGGTGCTTTTATCGTCGGCAGTGTCAAGGTTGGTTATGGAGAGCATACGACTAATGTAAAAAAAGGAAAAATGTATTCCCTTGATCTGCCTGAAATGCCGCGCTACCGGAAAGGAGAAGAAATCGGTCTGTTCGAATTCGGCTCCACGGTTATTTTACTGTTTGAAAAAGACAGGATTTTACTTGATGAACACATTCAAGAAGGCACCTATCTCAAATATGGAGGGCGGATTGGTACTGTCCTCTCCCCAAGACCATAAAAAAACGAGGCATCTGCCTCGTTTTTTTATGAGGATTCTGCCTGCAGGCGAAGGTGGCGACCGTAGCTACGCATAACCCAGAGATGGACCAAAGCCTGAGTTATGCTATATAAAAGCCAGGGAAGCTTCGGAATGAACTCATGAATGGCTACGATAACATATTTTCTATTTAGCACCTCCCTGAACTCCAGTCTTCCCCGGCGCCGCGTATTGTCAGCATGCGCGAGAAATCCGCCGGTAATGTAATATAATACACGATCCGGCGTACTTCGCTCCGCTGAGTACTTCAGCTCAAGCAGTGGTTTTTTCATGCCGTTCAACAGAAACTGCAGGCGTCCATCCTTGTATTCACGGACAATAATAAACGGTTTTAAATAGCACGGCAGCCATTGTGCGTAGTCTTTGCCTGTCCAGGCCGCATCCCAGCCTTTCGGCAGGATTAGCCGCTGTACGGAACGAACATTGTTGATCGATTTCTTCCTTTTCTTTATACCGAAAGAATGATTCTGCCTCCGTCTCTGTTCCTTCCCCCGCTTCCGCTCCTCTTCCAGTGCGATACGAACAGCCTTCTCAAATGTAAGGCCAGGAACTCCAACCTCCTCCTGCAGCCACCTGTTTTTTGCTCCCAGTGAATACCTAAGACTCCCAATCAAAGGTTTCACCATCTTTAGCGACACGCCGGTCGTAAGCGTCATCCATAAGCCCGACAGCATAGGCGCGAAAAAGGGAACCGGATACAGACGACGTTTCTTTCCCATCACCCTGGCTGTATGCAGAATCATTTCACTGTATGTCATCATGTCCGGTCCACCGATATCGATCGATTGTTGATACGTGTCCTTGCGTCCGATGCACGCAGCCAACAGCTCTACTACATCCTGCAGCGCAATCGGATGTGTCGTAGACGACATCCAGCCCGGACAAATCATTACGGGCAGACGTCGAATCAAGCGGGGAATGATACAAAACGACGAACCGTTCGCACCGACCACAATCCCTGCGCGCAGCACCGTTACCGGTACACCGTGCGAACGCAGCACCTCTTCCACTTCCAACCGACTATGCAGGTGGCTTGCCAGCCCTTCCGTCTGCTCAGGAATCAATCCGCCCAGATATATAATTTGTTTGATTCCCGCTTTTTTCGCGGCACGCGCAAAATTATCCGCCAAAATCAAATCCATATCCTGAAATTTTCCTTGCGTCAGGCGAGCGGACGGCACCATCGAATGAACAAGATAGAACGCATAATCCGCTCCCTTTAGTCCTTTCTCGACTTCTAATAGAGAAAACAAATCCGCCCGTCTCCATTCCGGGTTGGGTCGGCCCCCTGAATCTGGCTCGCCTTTTTTCCGCTCGCTCCTCGTCAATCCAACCACATGATAATTAGGCAGCAGGCGCTTCAGCAGCGCTTTTCCGACAAATCCAGTAGCCCCTGCAATCGCCACGGTAGGTCGTCGGTCTTGCTGTCTTGCTTTCATAATAAGCCCCCTTTCGCGGACTCTTTTTTAATTGTATAAATCATTTTGGAAAGTATACAAGGGCCTTTCCTAACAAGCAACCATGGCCTTGCAGCCGCAACCCCGACATGAAAATGAGAGGTAAGGCGGCTGACTTTTGCGGTACGA